>NZ_BJXB01000011.1 GCF_007990775.1 Deinococcus cellulosilyticus NBRC 106333 = KACC 11606
TCTCGGCCTGCTCACCCCATCAACGCTTAAAATAAAACCGTGACGACACATCAAGCGCCTTTTACTGCCCTCGCCAGCGTTTATGACGCCATCATGGGGGAGATTGAATACGACGGATGGGCAGAGTTTACCCTGACTTTCCTGCGGTCTGAGGGCTTCACGCCCAGGAATGTGCTGGATCTGGCCTGTGGGACCGGGAACAGCACCCGTCCTTTTGTGGAGGCTGGTCTGCAAGTGACGGGGCTGGACCTGTCCAGAGACATGCTGACGGTGGCCCAGAAGAAACTGCCAGACGTGACTTTCGTGCAGGGCAGCCTGACGGATTTTCAGGTTCCCGGGCAATTTGACCTGATCACCTGCATGTTTGATTCCATCAACAACCTGCTGACCCATGAAGACATGCTGGCCTGCATGGAGCGTGTGCGGGGCCACCTGACGGATGACGGCTGGTTTGTTGCCGATGTGAACACCCGGATCGGCCTGCGTGACCTCTGGGAGGGCGGGGTCATTGAAGGGGTGGTACCTGCAGAAGATGGGCAGGACGTGCACTACCACTGGTCCCACCACTACGATGAGGAACGGGAACTGGGCATGATTCAGGCGTTCTTTCGCATGGAAGACGGATCGGAATTCATTGAGCAGCACACCGAGCGTGGGTATGATCCCCGGGAACTCGGGGAACTGCTTGAGAAGGCAGGGTTCCGGGACATCACCATCTGTGAATATCCCGATTATGCAGCGCCCGATGAAGACACCCCCAGGGTGTGGCTGTTTGCCCGTGTGAAGGAGGCCACCCGTGGCTAAAATTGCTGTTCTGGGGGCAGGCGGATGGGGAACGGCCCTGGCCTCCATGCTGCACCAGCATGCCCGCAGCGTGGTTTTGTGGGCCAGACGCCCGGAGTTCACCCAGGAACTGCTGAACCTGCGGGAGAACCGGGATTACCTGCCCGGTGTGCCTTTGCCGGATGACCTGCCCATCACGTCTGACCTGAACCAGGCCCTGGACCATGTGACCCTCGCTCTGGTGGTGGTGCCCAGTGTGGGGGTGCAGGACCTGCTGGAGCAACTGCCCAGAGAGACCCCCATTGTGCTGTGCGCCAAGGGCCTCGGGGCGGGAGGGGAACGCCTCAGTCAGGTGGCCCTGCAGATGGGGTTCAAGACCCTTGGGGTGCTTTCAGGGCCCAACCATGCCGAGGAGGTCAGTCGGGGCCTTCCTGCAGCCACGGTGGTGGCCAGCGAGGATGAAGATTTTGCAGTGCTGGCCCAGAGTTTCCTGATGACCCCCAGTTTCCGGGTGTACACCTCCACCGATCTGGTTGGGGTGGAACTTGGAGGGGTATTGAAAAACGTGATCGCGGTGGCCGCAGGTCTGGTGGATGGCCTGAAACTGGGAGACAACGCCAAATCGGCCCTGATGACCCGTGCCCTCAAGGAAATGCAGCGCTACCTGAGCGCACAGGGCGCAGACGAGGACACGGTGTTTGGTCTGTCTGGCCTTGGAGACCTGATCGCCACCTGCACCAGCCAGCACTCCAGAAACCGTGCAGCAGGAGAGAAACTGGCTCAGGGTCAGGACCCCAGGCAGGGAGGAAAGGCCATTGAGGGCATCCGCAGCACCTACCTGCTGCACGAGTGGGCACAGACCCACCACGCTGACCTCCCGATTGTGGAGGTGGTGTACCAGATTCTGGAGAACAGGATCACCTTCTCGCAGGGCATCAGCATCCTGATGGGCAGGAAAGCACGCTCTGAATAAACCAAAATTGATCCCGGGTGTGCGGCCCGGGATCACCAGAGGAAGAAGTGTGCACGTAGTTTACTGTGCATTTTTTTTCACGTTGGAGAGAAATCCCACACATTCAAATGAATCTTAAGACGATGTCCCAGCAGGATGGGTGTGCCCTGAAGTCAGGCGGTGACCTGTGAGGCTTTCAGGCGTTTGCCCGAAAGTGCAGCCCACACGAGGCTCATCAAAATGGTCACCACAGAGGCGAAGATGAAGGCCACACTGGCTGGAAGCTGATCTGCCACCCCAGAAACAGCCAGGATCATCAGGGGCATGCCGATCTGTGCGACGGTGCCCAGCACCCCAAACACACGACCTCTGAATTGGGCCTCAACGGTGCTTTGCAGCAGGACCGAGATGAAGGTGTTGGCAAAAGCCACCATCACGCCCATCAGGGCAGAAGCTGCGAACATCACCCAGATGTGCTTCTGGGGCATCATCCCGAGCATGCACACCCCGAGGCCGAACAGGCCCACAAAGACCATCAGGGAAGGTTTCCATTTGTTGCCGAAGATGGAGACCAGAATGCTGCCCAGCACCATCCCTCCAGAGAACGCCCCCATCCAGAAGCCGTACCCTTTGGCTCCCAGACCGATTTCCTGCATGATTCTGGGGGTGAGGACCTGTGTGGGGGCCAGCGAACCATTGATCAGGAAGGCCATGACCATCACCAGCAGCAGAATGCTGTTGCGGCCAATCACCTGCATTCCTGCCTTCATGCCCTGCCAGAAAGGCTCAGGCTTGCTGGGGTGCAGTTTTGGGATGTCCACAAGCATGAACACCACCGCCATGATGAAGAAGGTGATGGCATCGATCAACAGGGCATTGGCGGTGCCCAGGGTGCTGATCAGCAGTCCCCCTCCCACCAGTCCAAGAAGTTGCATGGTCTGGGTGGCCGTGCCCATCAGGCCATTGGCGCGGGTGAGCTGGTCCCTGGGCACCAATTCCGGGAAGATTTTTCCTGCAGCAGGGCGGTAGATCACCCCGATCAGGCTGAAGAGCACCGTGAACAGGTAGATCAAGGGAACGGTGAGCATCTGGTGGGCGGCCAGATAAAACACCCCGAGGCCAAGCATTCCCCTCAGCAGGTCCCCCACCACCAGAGGGGGTTTGAGGGGGATGCGGTCGATCAGGTTCCCGG
The DNA here is from genome assembly GCF_007990775.1 of Deinococcus cellulosilyticus NBRC 106333 = KACC 11606. NCBI lineage: Bacteria > Thermotogati > Deinococcota > Deinococci > Deinococcales > Deinococcaceae > Deinococcus > Deinococcus cellulosilyticus. The sequence continues at coordinate 2,928 of NZ_BJXB01000011.1, forward strand.
CAAAAGGGCTCAGGATGCCCGGAAGCATGGAGAGGGCCAGGTTGATGCCCATGCTGGTCGCTGAGCCGGTCAGGTCCAGAATCAGGAAGCTCATGGCAATGCCGTTCAAGGCATCTCCAAAATTGGACTGCGCCGTTCCGAGCCAGTACAGGGTGAAATTCTTGTTCCACAGTTTGGTCGCACTCATGTTCTGATGGTGCTGGCAAAGCTACTCCAGAAAAAATACTGATTTTCAAGTAGAAGTTTGGCACCATGAAACCATGACCGTGGCTGCGCCTGTCCTGCTTCTCGAACCCCTCAACCGTCAGATTGTCGAACTGTGCATTCCCCGGGAACGCACCCTCAGCGACCTGACCGAACAGCTCAGGACAGAAATGAACGGCATCTACTACCGGGTGCAGCGCCTCCTGCGGGCAGGCATCCTGAAAATCAGCCGGACCGAAAAGCGGGCAGGACGCCCCATCAAGCATTATCAGGCCACCGATGAGTCGTTCTTTGTGGCCTTCCGCAACACCCCCTATGAGGACATGGCCGAATACTGCCACGGCCTGACTGCGCCCTCCCTGCGGGGCTTCTGGGAATCGGCCTTCCAGAAAGCTCAGGACCTGCCCGGAGAGTGGGGGCTCTCCATTGCCTACAGCCACCGCAGGCAGAGTTTCATGTTGCAGATCCAGCGGGAAACCGATCATGGTCTGGAGCGCAACCCCATCGAACAGTGGGCCACCGAAAACCACATTCTGGGGACCTTTGACCAGCTCAGGCTGGCTCCAGAGCAGGCAGAGGCCATGTACCAGGAACTCATTGGCGTTTACCGGAAATACACCCATCTGCAGGACCCGGAGGCCAGACCGCACTGGGTCGGGCTTTTCTTTGCGGAGAAAAACCATGATTGACGTCAGCGAGAGACGCAACTGCAATGTGCTCCTCAACAGCCTCAACCAGCGCATTCTGGGGGCCTGCATGCAGCGGGAACACACCCTCAAGGATCTGGTGGAAAGCCTCCACATGGACATGAGCGAAGCCCACTACCGGGTGCAGCAACTCATCAAGGCAGGCATCCTCAAAGTCTCCCGCGAGGAAAAACGGGCAGGCCGGCCCATCAAGTACTACGCCCCCACCCAGGAAAAATTCTTCCTGCCCTTCAAAGACACCGTGTACAGCACCGTGGTGGACTTCATGGCCGAACAGATCGAACCCCTGATGCACCGTTTTCTGGAACTGGCCTTCCGCAACGTTCCACAGGTGGGTGAATGGGGCCTGACCTTCCAGCTTGGCGAGCAGGACCGCAAACTCTCCACGGTCTTTGGGCAGCAGAACCCTCCATCTCTCGATGAAACCAGCCCACGCGAGATGATGGTCAAACACCGCATTCTGGGCATGTGGCAGAACATGGAGCTGACGGTGGAAGATGCCCGCAGCCTGACTGCGGAACTGCTCGACCTGTACGAAAAATACCGCCAGAAACAGAATCCTGGCGGTGAAAAACACCTGATGGGGCTCTTTCTGGTGCCCGGAGACGAGCACGAGGACTGATCAGTCCAGCAGAATGCGGTCCAGTGCATCCACAAAGTCCTCCGGAGCATCCAGCCACGGATAGTGTCCAGCATCCAGTACGGTGATTTCTGCCCCGGCCAGATCTTCCAGCCACTGCACCTGATCCGGGTAGCTGGTGCGGTCATGCTGGCCCACCAGGGCGAAAATCGGGCATTCCTGCTCGACCAGGAAACCGGGGTACTCAAACTCCCACATCCCTGCCCGCACGAAAGCCTCCTGCACCTCACCGCTGCCCAGAAGCTGCGCCTCCACATCGCTGAACTCCAGGCGCATGCGGCTCTGCATGTCCTTGAACTGCATGTGGTTGAGGAGGTCACGGGCGTTCAGCAGCTCAAAAGCCCGCTCCACCCGCACGGCACCCACCAGGGGGTACTCGTCTTCCTTGAGGTTCTGCAGGATCTCTGCCCTGGGGTCCTCAAAAGGCTTCCCGGTGTACTCCGCTGCGGCCTTCAGCAACTCCAGGGCCAGTTCCGGCATGTGAATCCAGGGGTTCACCGTGATGATCTTCTGCACATGCTGCGGGTACCTGCGGCCATACTCCAGGGCAATCAGTGCACCAAAACCGTGCCCCAGTGGTGTGAAGGTCTCCAGCCCCAGAAAATCCCGCACGGCCTCCAGGTCTTCCACCAGATCATCAATCAAGAGGGTGTCCTGTTTCAGTTCCCCACTGCGCCCACTGCCCCTCTGGTCCAGGTAGACCATCTGGTAGTGCATCAGGTCCTCACCGATCAGGTCCCGGAAAGAGGAACTGTTGTAACCAGGCCCGCCATGCAGGTAAATGATGGCAGGATTCATCGGGTCTCCGACCTGCTCGAAGTACAGGTCCACACCGTTCAGGTACTCGAAATAACTTTCATCCAGCCACTCGCTCATACGGGGTCAAGTCTACCATCAGGGATTTGCAGTTCACAGTTCACAGTTCACAGTGGGGAGAAGGCCGAGGGCCGAGGGCAGGTGTAGGGGCGAGGCATGCCTCGCCCTGTGGGTAGAAACTTTCTGTAACGAAAGCTGCTGACTTCTCAAAGATCTCCTGAAAACAGTAAAATCCTCATTCAAAACTTGAAACACTGAAAGCATATGCTTAAAGCCCTGCGCTGGACCCTTCCCCTGGTTGTCCTGATTGTGATTGGTGTTCTGCTTTATCCCTACCTGCGCAATGCTGCCCGCTATGCCGAGCTCATGCGGGAACCCATGCCTCAGGAGCTTCCTGTTCCGGTGAAGGGGGTGGGCCGCAACCAGCTGGTGGACACCTGGGGAGGGGCCCGCAGTGAGGGGCGCAAGCATGAAGGCATCGACATCTTTGCGAAAACAGGAACCCCCATCCTGAGCAGCACCAGAGGCATTGTGACCCGCATTGGCTGGAACCGTCTGGGAGGGGAGACCGTCACGGTCCTGGGGCCTGGTGGAAATTACCACTACTATGCCCACCTCTCAAAATATGCAGCAGACATCAGGGTGGGAGACTGGGTCGAAGCAGGTGCAGTTCTGGGTTATGTGGGGAACACCGGAAATGCCCGGACCACGCCACCCCATCTGCACTACGGCATTTATGATTTCAAATGGAAGGCCATGAATCCCTATCCTTACTTGAAATGACCTTCTGAAACCTGTTTAAAGGGTGAACACCCAGCCGACAAACACCAAAAAAAGCCCGAGTCCAGCATAGAAGATTCGGGCTCCTTTTCTTCCGAGCCATTCCACCATCAGACCAGAGAAATCATCTTCAAAAAACCAGTTCCAGTTGAAAACACTGCCTGCAAGGGCATACACTCCCCCTCCAAAAAGGAAGATCTGGGGCAGCCAGTGTTCCATGTTCTGAGCATACGTCATGAACCATTGGATGCATTGATTTCATGTCCCTGGCTTCTGTTTTTGCCCTCGGCCCTGTCTTGACTCTACTCCGCGCTTGCAGGGCGGCCTGCTTCGCGCTGAGTCGCTTGGCTCTGGGCTCCCGGCCTTCAGCCTTCTGCCAGATACTCAGGTTGAGGCTCAATGACCTCTGCTGGTTTCGTTCCAGGTTCCAGTCCTGTGGTTTTTGTGGTTTTGATGGTCCTGAGGCCCAGGTCAGACTCGCAGGTGATCTGGCAGCTCAGGCGGCCCTGTCCATAAAGCCCTTTGGCTTCCAGGACGGTCTTTTCAGCCACTGTCATGGGGGTGGGGGTACCCTCCAGGATTTCGACCATGCAGGTGGTGCAGCGTGCCTTGCCACCGCAGCGGTGCAGCACGTCCACGCCTGCCTCTTCGAGCCCCAGGACCAGTCTCTTGCCTTGTTCGATTTCGAATGTACCGTAATTTTCCACCGTGACTTTGGGCATACGCGGACCATTGTAGCCGAATGTCACCCGTGTTGCAGTGTAGAAAAGACACTTTCCAGCTGGGTTTCGTTGAGGAAGCCTTCACTGCCTCCGGTGGTTGAGATCTTCACTCCAGCAAAAACCACCGCCCGTTGCAGCGCTTCCAGAGGGTGCATGCCTCTGGCATAGAAGTGGGTGAAACAGGCGCACAGGGCGTCTCCGGCCCCCACCGTGCTGCGCACCACTGCGGGGGGGTAGGCAGGCACATGCTGCAGGGTGCGGTCCTGATACAGCAGAGCCCCTTCTTCCCCCAGACCCACCACGATCACCTCTGTGCCATACGTGCGGGCGAGTTTTGGGGCAAATTCTGCAGGAGGCTCTGGCATTTTCTCATGGCTGAAGAAGAGCACCTCTGCATGCTCCAGAAAAGGAAGGTTGTATTCGTGGTGCAGGCTTTGCAGGTCCTGCACGTCTGTCACGAAGGGCACACCACTGCCCACCACATCCTGCACCAGAGGTTTCACAAAGGGTGCATTGGTCATGACGGCAAAGTGGGTGCCCTGCAGGGCCTCATGAAAAAGCTGCTGCGAATAGGTCCGATCGGGCAGGTCTTTCAGGTCGGTGAAAATCTGGCGTCGTCCTGCGGGGTCATGCAGCACCACTGCCTGCGGGGTCTCTGAAAGCACTTCCGAGAGAAAGGCCAGAGGAAGACCTGAGCGTTTGATCTCCTGCCGGACCACCTGACCCGGCAGATCGGGTGCGGTCAGGGCTGCAAAATGCACTTCGCTGCCCAGCGTTTTCAGGGCCTTCGCAACGTTGAACCCCACCCCTCCCACCCGCATCGTGGTCTGGAACTTCAGGTAATTCACGGGCTGGTACTCCAGAGGGAAGCCCTCAACGGGAACACTGGTTTCCACGTTGACGTTGCCGCAGACCAGCAGTTTCACACCTTCACGCCCGCCAGGAAGTTTTGCAGCCAGGCAACAAGGTCTGCGGGTCGGTCCACCTGTTCGTCCGAGACCTCCTGCAAATAAGGCATGTGCCCGACCTGCACAGCATGCCCGGCCAGACGCAGCATCTCAATGTCATTGTCGCTGTCCCCGAAGACGGTGGTGTCTTTCAGGCCCACCCCGAGTGTGCTGGCAATGTACTTCAGGGCCTCAGCCTTGTTGGCCTGGGTGGGGGTGATGGTCAGGAAGTGCTCGTAGGGCACCTGACCGCCCGTGAGGGTCAGGTGGGGCAGGTGCTCAGAGAGGGTGGATTTCAGTTCTGGAACCGAAATGTGGTCCACGTTGAGCTTCATGACTTTTGCCCCCACCAGCTCCTCAAGAGGCTTCACGGGGAGGTAACGGCTCCAGCGCTGGCTGCGTGCCCCCTGGGGTGCCCGGGTGAAAAAGTGGGTGGTCGAGAAGGCATACAGTTCTGCCTCGGTGTGGGTCAGCCGGGCCACTTTCTCCACATCCTCCTGCGAAATGAGGTGCTGCACGTGGATCTCATCCTGAATGCGCACCTGCCCACCATTGCTCGTGGCGCGGGCATGGTGGGGCAACCTTGCCAGAAACTCAGGGGGCAACTCCCAGCGGCCTGTGATCAGGGCAATGCGGATGCCAGCATCAAAAGCCTGCTGAATCAGCCCGTAAAGCGCCTCCGGGACCTGCTGTTCGTGCTCGTCAAAAAGGGTGCCATCAAAATCAAAGGCCAGAAGGTGCGTGCTCACAAGGACCTTATTGTACCGTTCAGGCTGCATTGAGACTGGATGCCATTCCCTGTTTGTTCAGGGTGCTTTTCCAAAGAAGGTCAGCAGACCCGGCAACTGGCTGGACCAGTACGCCGTGTCATGGCCGCCTTTCTCTTCAGAGAACTCCACCTGTGCTCCAGCTTCCCGCAAAGCACGCACCAGGTGTTCATTCACATCCCTGAGGGGGTCGGACTTGCCCACATCCACCCGGAACACCAGGCTCTTGAGGTTGACTTTGGAAAGGAGCTGAAAGGGATCACGGTCTGCCTTCAAGGCTGGTGTGGCGTAAAGCCAGTCCCGCTGGTCCTGGTACAGATCGTTGTTGCCATCCCAGATGGCAGCACTCTGGACTGCAATCTTGCTGAAGAGTTCGGTGTAGGTGAGGCCCAGAAACAGGGCAGCAAACCCCCCCATCGAAGTGCCCCCGATGAAACGCCCATCTCTGGAGGTGGTGGTGGAGTACCGGTTGTCGATGTAGGGAATGAGTTCCTGCACAATGTAATCGGCGTAGCGGCCTGCATTCACCCCGGCAATGGCTTCACGGCTGTTCACCGCAAAACTGTTGTCATAGTCTGGCGAGACAATCAGCATGGGCTGAACTTTCTTCTCTTCAAGCAGTCGATCCATCACCTTTCGGGTCTGCATGCTGCCAAACCAGAAACTGGCGTTTCCACCGTAAGGGTGCAGCAGGTACGCGGTGGGATACTTCTTCTGCTTGTCATAATCGGGGGGCAGGTAAACCCGCACCGTCATGGTCCGGCCCAGGGTGTTGGTCTTGATGTGGAGGGTCTCCACCTTGGAGGGTGTGGCGGCCAGTGCGCCGCCCAGCAGCATCAGCACGGTCAAAAGTGCACGCATCAGGGTCTTCCTTCCAGGTACCGTCCAAGCCACTGGGGGACCCCCACCAGTGGGCAGGACACCTGTTCTTTGCAGATGTCTTTCAGGCAGGAGACATGTCCCACCTGCACGGAGTGCCCCGCCAGGCGCAGCATCTCCAGATCGTTCTCACTGTCTCCAAAAGCCACCACGTCTTCAAGCGGAATGTCCAGAAGGGCCGAAATTTCTTTCAGGGCATGGCCTTTGTTGGCCTGCTGTGCAGTGACCGTCAGGAACTCCAGATAAGGTTCCATTGCACCCGAGGCGTTCAGGTGCGGCAACGTTTCACGAATTCTGGATTTCAGCAGGGGGACAGCTTTGCCTCTGAATTGCAGTTGCAGGATGTTGTGGCCGGTCATTTCTTCAAGTGAACGCAACTGACCTGCCTGCCGCCACTCTTCCCACACTGGAGCGTCCACATCCTGAACGAAAGCCAGAGGTCGATCGGTCAGGGCAGAGCCCACCACTTCCAGCCCATCAGGCATGAGGGCAAGTACGGCTTCAACTTCTGCAGACGTGAGGATGTGGGTGCGCACCTGGTTTTCTCCCAGCACAATTCTGTGGCCATTCCCGAGAGCCCGGGCATCTGGCTCAATGAGGTTCAGCAGGGCCCGTGGCAGCCCCAGACGCCCGGTGATCAGTGCGATCCTGTGACCACTGGCTTTCAGGGCCTGCAGGTGCGTGACCAGTTCTGGCGCGTGGGCATCGGTGGCTTCATCGATGAGGGTGCCATCCACATCGAAGACGAACAGTGACATGGGCCATATTTTATGCCATTGCCTCTAAGAATTCAGGAGCCAGCACACGATCTGCAAAAAAGGCAATAAAAAAATCGGCTCTTCGCCGACTGATGTAGAACATTATAGCACGGTATGCAAAATACGGCAATTCAATCCAGGGCAATCCGTGAAAAAAGAAGGACAGGGAAACCTGCCCCTGTCCAGAAAAAGTCAGTTCACAGCAATGTGCCAATGCGACGCAACGCCTCCTGAATGTTCTCCATGCTGGTGGCGTAACTGATGCGGATGCGGCCCGGAGCCCGGAAATCCGTGCCAGGGACCACAGCCACTTTGGCATCGTCCAGGATGCGTCTGGCGGCCTCGATCTCATCTGCATGAATGGAGGTGGTGTCCACCATGACATAGAAAGCGCCCTGAGGGGTGGGGGTGGGCAGGCCCATATGGTTCAGTTCGGAGACAATGAAATCCCGGCGTTCCCGGAACTTCTCACGGGCAAAATCAATGTACTGCCTGCTGTCCCGGATGGCTTCTAAAGCAGCGTACTGGGCCACACTGTTGGCATTGGAGGTGCTCTGTCCCTGAATGGCATTCATGGCCTTGATCAGGTGCTCTGGGCCTGCGGCATAACCAATGCGCCAACCAGTCATGGCGTAAGCCTTGGAAGCCCCATTGATGGTCAGCACATGGTCCCAGCCGTAAGTTGCTGCAGAGACATGCTTCTCGTCATAGATGATGTGCTCGTACATCTCATCGGTGATCAGGAGCAGGTCTTTTTCCACACACAACTCCACCAGAGCCCGAATGGTGGCTTCAGGATAAACCACGCCTGTCGGGTTGGAGGGACTGTTGATCATGATGGCCACGGTGCGGTGCGTGACTGCAGCACGCACCTTCTCAGGGTCAAGGGCATATCCTTCTTCTGCGGGGGTGTCCACAAAAACCGGAACCCCTCCTGCAAAAGTCACCATCTCCGGATAGGACACCCAGAAAGGTGCAGGAATGATCACCTCATCCCCGGGATCAATCAGGGCCACCAGGGCATTGAAGAGCGCCTGCTTGCCCCCGGAAGTCACCGTGACCTGCTCAGGAGTGTAGGTCAGGCCGTTTTCCCTGAGCAGTTTCTCGCTGATGACCTCGCGCAATTCAAAAATCCCGTTCACAGGGGTGTATTTTGTTTTGCCACTGCGAATGGCCTGATACGCAGCCTCCTTCACATGGTCCGGGGTGTCAAAATCCGGTTCACCCACCGACATGGAAATCACATCGATCCCCTGGCGTTTCAGTTCCAGAGCACGGGAGGTCACCGCCACCGTGCTGGAGGGTTTTAAGGCTTGAATCTTCTGGGAAAGCTTGGCCTTGAACATGAAAATCAGTCTAAACCTTGCAGGAGAACAGGATTTTCTGGGTTATAGACCTGTTGGGAGCAGAAGGTGAGACACGCAGAAGGCAGAAGGCCCTATCACCACCATTGCAGGGGCGAGGCATGCCTCGCCCTGTTGGCAGCAATCTGCATGTCCTTGAACGGCCTGTCGGGCCATCTTTGCAGAAAAGTTGCTCTGAACCTCACCTTGCAACCACAGGTTTGATCGGGAAAGCGCCCACCTCTCCCGATTGACCTGTCCCATCAAAAGTGACTTGCACAGAGGTTGCAGGCAGTTTGGAGACTTCGCCAGTTTCCAACACAATGCTGTTGCTGCTCATCAGCAGGACCTCCTGTGTGCCTGCAAGCTCCAATTTGACGTCTGAAGTCCCGAGTCGTTCTCCCGTTCCTTCCAGCAGAAACTTCGCCCTGAACATCAGACCATTGATGGGCTTTGAGGTCAGGCTTTTCACCTGCAGTTGGATTCTGGGGGTGTACTGGTTTGTCCCGGACCTGATCCAGTCGGTGTGCACAGATACGACCTCAAATCCCTGCTTTTGCATGGCTGCCTGTCGGGCCTGTTCCGCAGCCCTGCGTGTCGCCTCCTGCTGTTTCTTCACGCGGGCCTGATGCTCCCTGTAGATCTGGGTCTCGAGGCGTTTCACTTCTGTGCTGGCTTTTGCCAGGTATTTCGATCTGGGATGGCGCTGCACGAAATTCCTCAGGCTTTGCAGGGCCAGATCCCTTTTTCCAGATTGCAGGATTTTGATGGCCCGCTCAAACTGGGCCTGATCGCTGTTTTTCAGAGTGTGGATCTCTTTTTTGAGTTTCTGGATGCTCTGGACGTGCCTGGAGATCTGCTTTTTCAGCTTCTGATTGCCTTTTTCCAGAGATGCAGTCTGCTGCCTGGAAAGCTGCAACTGGTGCTCCAGAATGGCGGTCTGGCGAAAATGAGAAGCTGTGCCTGCTGCCAGGACCAGCACCAGCACCCACACGACCCACTTCACCCTTCACCTGCAAAGAAAAAACCCGGAAAGCCCTTCATGGCTTCCCGAGCGTAACAGAAAAGTATTTTTGAAAAATGACAACCTTGAACAGAGCTGATGGCTGACCGCTGAATGCTGACGGCTTCTTCAGACCTGAGACCGCACATTCAGGGCCATCTGCAGAGCACTTCCTGCAGCCCCGATGGCACTGGCGTGTTCTTCAAAGCGGCACTTCACAATCACCTGATCGGTGTAGATTCCGGGATGGGTCCGGGTGCGCACCTCGTTGAGCATGCTGTCCCAGAAGTGCTCTGAGAGGCCCATCAGGGGCCCTCCCAGCACCACCCGACTGGGGTTGAAGGTGGTGAGCAGGTTGCTGATCAGGATGCCCAGATACCGGGAGAAACTGTGGACAGCACTGAAGGTTTCTGGGTTCTGCACCTGCAGGGCCTCGGTGATTTCATTCAGGGTGCCCTGCCCATGTCCGAACAGGCTCTGGCTGAGGGCACGCACACTGATCAGGGTTTCTGCACATCCGGTTTTTCCGCAGGTGCAGCGCCTGCCCTGATCGGGTTGCAAGATGGTGTGCCCGATCTCTCCGGCGTAACCACTGCGGCCATGCAGGATGTCTCTTTTCAGCACAAAGCCTGAGCCCAGACCTTCCCCGAGGCTCAGGTAGATCAGGTCCTCGACATCGGTCAGGTTCCCGAACATGTACTCGCTCATGGCTGCGGTCTTGGCTTCGTTGTTGATGTAGAGCAGCACGTCCTGCCCGGCCTGTTTCAGGGCAGACTCCAGAAAGGACTGCACCGGCACACTGGACCAGTCGAGGTTGGGTGCGTACAGCAGCACTCCACTTCTGGGGTCCACCGGGCCGGGAAGCCCCAGACCGACCCCCACCACCTGCCGTTTCTCGGTCTGGCAGTGTTCCAGTGCACGAACCATCAGGGCTGCTGTCTGGGAAAGCACGCTGGTGGGATCTCCTCCTGCGTGGCGTTCCTGTTCTGCCTTCAGCACTTCACCCCGGGGGTTGGTCACGACCAGATTCAACTGGTGGGGGGTCAGTTCCACCCCGACCAGGGCGAGCCCATCGTGGTTGAAATGGATGGGCAGGGAAGGCCGTCCCACACGGGACGCCTCCTGGCTTCCCAGCAAAATCCAGCCTTCCTCTGCGAGCTCCTGAATGAGCTGGCTCACGGTGGGTTTGGCCAGATCCAGTTTTTTGGCCAGGTCTGCACGGGACAGGCCAGGGGTTTCCCGGATGGTCCTCAGCAGGGCCATCCGGTTGAGTTTTTTGAGAAGGGCCTGATCGCCCGCAATGGCACCTGCGTGTTTCATGGTCTGGGTCCTGTGTGGAGGAATTTTAGCATGGGGAAGCAGAAGGCAAGATACATGGGCTCGGGCTTGAGCTTCAGGCTTATATCCTGGCTGGAGCAAGAGCAGAGTAAAGCCTTCTGCCTTCTGCTTTCAGCCTTCTGCCCTTACCCCATGTACCCCACATACCGCTCATACCCTTCCCGATAAGCATCCGCATTCTGGGGCAGGGTGGTGTGTACGGCAGGTTCACGTTCAGGCAGGGGGAATCCGGCCACTTTGAACCCGAGCAGGGCTGCACCGTAAGCTGCTCCCTGCACGTAAGCGGGTTTCAGCACGGGAATTTCGAGCACATCGGCCAGGATCTGCACCCACAGGTCGGATTTGGAGCCGCCACCTGTGGCCAGGACCTGCTTGAGGGGGGTGAGGGGCTGGATGATGTTCAGGGCGTCTTTGAGGGAGAAAGCGACCCCTTCCAGCACAGAGCGCACGATGTCGTTGGCATTGCTGGCAAGAGACAATCCAGAGAGGGAAGCCCTCAGGTTGGGGTTCAGGTGGGGGGTGCGCTCTCCGGCGAGGTAAGGTTTGAAGGTCACGCCGTTGGCTCCGGGTTTGCTCTGGGCGGCCATTTCGGTGAGCTGGGTGAAGGCGTGGTTTGGAAAGAGGGTGTCTCTGAGCCATTGCAGACTGCTGGCCGCACTGAGGGTCACCCCGAGCAGATTGTAGGCCCCATCTGCGTGGCAGAACAGGTGCACCCGGCCCTGTGGATCAGGATTTGCCTCGGTGAGGGGGGCGAAGATCACGCCAGAGGAGCCCAGGGAGAGGGTTCCGGTGTGGATGTCGTCCTGGCTGATTCTCAGGCCGGTTGCCGCTGCAGCGTTGTCTCCTGCGCCTGCCACCACGGGAATGCCTGCGGGCAGGCCCACCTGTTTTGCGACCTCTGCAGAGAGGCGTCCCACCACATCATCAGAAGCAATCACTTCTGGGAAATAGGAAACAGGAATGTCCAGTGCACCCAGGATGTCTTCGTCCCACTGCTTGCTGGCAAGGTGGAAGCAGTTGGTTCCAGAGGCGTCACTGGGTTCTGCCCTCATCTCTCCGGTGAGCCTGTAGGAGATGTAATCCTTGGGCAGCAGGATGTGGCGCACTTTTGCGTAGTTCTCGGGTTCTTCATCTCGCAGCCAGATCACTTTGGGAAGTTGAAATCCGGTGATGGCCGGGTTTCCGGTGCGGGCAATGAAAGTGTCCTTGCCGATGATGCTGTTCAGTTTCTCGACGGCATTTCCGGTGCGCTGGTCGTTCCACAGGAGTGCATTTCGGATCACCTGCCCTTGAGCATCCAGAGCGACCATCCCGTGCATCTGGCCTGAGAGGCCCAGGGCCAGCACTTCGGTGCCTTCGGGAAGTTGCTCCACAACTTCCCCCAGGGCAGAAATCGAAGAGTCCCACCACTCCTGGGGGTTCTGTTCGGTCCATCCAGGCTGGGGGGTGTAGAGGGGGTGGGTTTTGATGACTTCTGCGATGATTTTGCCTGTGGCATCGACCGCCAGAACGCGTGCGCCAGAGGTGCCTAAGTCCAGACCCAGGGTCACTTGAGCCATTGTTGCCTCCATTAAAAAAGGACCAGGGGGAGAGAGAGGCCCTGGTCCGGAAGAATTTCGAGGGTGGAAAGGGGCAACAGGGAGGAGGGATGACGTTGAAGAGAAGGGTCTCCTCCCGGAGTGCTGTGGTTATTTGCCCCGGACGCCGAGCAGCACTTCAGCAGTGAGCTGGTCGATTTTCTCCAGACCGCGTCCCTTGCTGCGGATGCCGTCGAGATCGAAGCTGGTGTCTTTCAGCTTCTGGGCATTTTCAGGGCTGAATCTGGCGGTGAGGCCACTCAGGGCTTCATCTTTGACAAAGTATTCGGCGAGAGCGGCCTGGATTTCCTCGTCGGCGTTGTACTGCTCGACCTTGTCCTTGAGGATCAGGTAGGTGCGCATGCAGCCTCTTGCGAATTCCCAGACGCCGTCGTAGTCTTCGGTGCGCAGGGCGTGGGCGTCGAAGTGACGGGGACCCTGGTAGCCGGAGTCTTCGAGGAGTTTGACGGTGTAGAAGGCAGATTTGTAGTTTTCGCTGCCGAAACGCAGGTCCTGGTCGAAGCGGCCCATCTTCTGGTCGTTCAGGTCCACGTGGAAGAGTTTTCCAGCGTCAATGGCCTGTGCAATGGCGTGGGGGAAGCTGAGGCCAGCCATGGTGTCGTGGGCAAATTCGGGGTTCACGCCGACCATTTCAGGGTGGTCCAGGGTGGCAATGAAACCAAGGGCAGCACCCACGGTGGGCAGGAAGATGTCCCCTCTGGGTTCATTGGGCTTGGGTTCCAGAGCGAATTTGTAGTTGTAGCCCTGGGAAATGTTGTATTCAGCGAGGAAGTTGAGGGCTTCGCGGAACCAGGCCATGGCGTCCAGGGTGCGGCTTCCAGCGTCCACTTCGGTGCCTTCGCGGCCACCCCAGAAGACGTAGGTTTCTGCGCCGAATTCTGCACCCAGGTCCATGGCTTTCATGGTTTTCTGGATGGCATAGGCACGCACGCGGGCATCTGCACTGGTGAACGCACCATCACGGAAGATGGGGTCTTTGAACAGGTTGGTGGTGGCCATGGGCACGACCAGACCGGTGGCGTCCAGAGCGGCGCGGAAATCTTTTTTGATCTGACGTTCCTGCTCAGGGGTGGCGTCTGCGGGGATCAGGTCGTTGTCGTGGAAGTTGACCCCCCATGCACCCAGTTCGGCCAGCTTTTCAACGATGTAAGGGGCAGAAATGGTTTCACGCACGGCGCTTCCGAAGGGATCGCTGCCCGGATTGCCAACGGTCCACAGGCCGAAGGTGAATTTGTGTTCAGGTTTGGGCTGGTACTGGGTCATGGGTTCTCCTTGAAGGGGCCACCTGGGGTGACCGGGGCGGGGACTGAATTAGTTAGAAAGACTAACTAAAGTGTAGGGGCAAACCTGCTGTCTGTCAATCTCTCGTGTTGAGGGATGGGGTAAAACGGGAGTTTTTTGATTGATGCCAGTTTGCTCATCGGATTTTCTGAGGCGTTTTCTTTGTCTGTATCGCTGAAATGCGCTCCAGGATCTGCCAATGGCACCGGGGGAGGCTGACTTCTGCCCCGATTGCAGGAGATTTTGGCGTTGACAGGAATAGTTAGTTTTAGTAACTTACATTTGATCCACTTCAGCTTTTCTCTGCCCACAAGATCTGTTCTCCCTGCAGTTTGTGCCCTGGCCAGTCGTTTTGGCGATGTTCTCCTTTCCTGGATGCTGTCAAAAGTCGTTTCAGGATTTTCCTGAAAAAAATCCTCATCCATACATCTTTTGACAAAGTTCAAATCGTAACAGTTATCTGTTGTTAGAAACTGTTCTCTGTGGTCAAATCACGGCTGAAACATCTTTTTTGATCAGGATGTTTCTGATGTAATATGTTACTGAAACATGTTACATGATGTGAAAATGAAATCATCTCCCTGAATATCCTTTGCAAGCTGCATGGTGATTGACAAGAATTGTCAAATGCGCTTACACTCCAAAACGAAACGCAATTGAAAAGAAGGAAACGAAGGGAAAACCCTTCGATGGGGAGGTTGTTGTATGAAAAAAGCCTGGCTTCTTGCATGTGCTCTTGGTGTTTCTGCATTCTCTTCTGCACTCGCTGCAGATGTGGTCGTCGGGGTGAGCTGGTCCAACTTTCAGGAGGAACGCTGGAAGACCGATGAGGCCGCCATCAAAGCCGAACTCGCCAAAACGGGCGCAAAATACATCAGCGCAGATGCCCAGAGCAGCAACGAAAAACAGATCAGTGACATCGAAGGCCTGATCACCAAAGGCGCAAACGTTCTCATCGTGCTCGCACAGGACAACGTCGCCATCCTGCCCGCCATCCAGAAGGCCAAAGCAGAAGGCATTCCTGTGATTGCCTATGACCGACTGATTGAAGATGCAGGTGCCTTCTACATCTCCTTCGACAACAAAGAAGTGGGCAAACTGCAGGCCCAGATGATCCTCAGTGCCAAACCCAAAGGCAACTACGTCTTCATCAAGGGAAGCCCCACCGACCCCAACGCTGACATTCTGTTCCAGGGCCAGATGGAAGTGCTGAAAAAAGCCATGGACTCCGGAGCCATCAAGAAAGTCGGAGAGCAGTACACCGAAGGCTGGAAGCCTGAAGTCGCCCAGCGCAACATGGAGCAGATCCTCACCGCCCAGGGCAACAAGGTGGACGCTGTGGTCGCCTCCAACGACGGAACCGCAGGCGGTGCCGTGGCCGCCCTCAGTGGTGTGGGTCTCGCGGGCAAGGTGCCTGTGTCCGGTCAGGACGCCGACAAAGCTGCCCTCAACCGCATCGCCAAAGGCCTGCAAACCGGAACCGTCTGGAAGGACTCCCGCACCCTCGGTCAGAAAGCCGCCGAGATTGCAGTGAAACTCGCTGGAGGCACCGCCCTCAACAAGATCCCCGGAGCCAAACCCTTCAACGGTGGCCCCAAGAAAGTCTCCGTGAGCAGCATCCTGCTGAAACCTGTGGTGATCAAGAAGAACAACCTGAACGTGATCATCGACGCCAAATGGGCCACCAAAGCCGAAGTGTGCGCTGGTGTGACCGGCAAGAGCATTCCCCCAGCCTGCAAATAATCCCTCCTCCCGTCCAGGCTCAAATCTGAAACATGCCGAACTGAAGCCAAGGGATTCGTCCCCTGGCTTTTCGGCACGAAAAGCCCTCTGGAACTGATTCAAAGGACAACATGCAGAGAAGTGTAGAAAAACAGGACCGCCAGAACATCATGTCCAGCCTGCAACTGGATGGACGTCTGGTGTTCATGGTGGTCGCCATTGCGGTGATCTGGCTTGGGTTTCACCTGCTGACCGACCAGACGTTCCTGACGGCACGCAACCTGTGGAACCTCGCGGTGCAGACCAGTGTGGTGGGTGTGATGGTGGGCGGAATGGTGTTGATCATCGTCACCCGCAACATCGACCTCTCGATTGGCAGCATGCTGGGTTTCGCAGGCATGGTGATGGCCGTTGCAAACACCCGCCTTCCGATTGCTGACCCCTGGAATGCCATTGTGACCCTGCTGCTGGGCCTTTTGCTGGGCCTCTTGCTGGGTGCTGTGCAGGGATATTTTGTGGCCTACCTGGGGGTGCCGAGTTTCATCATCACCCTGGGGGGACTCCTCATTTATCGTTCTGGAGCATGGATTCTCACCGAAGGCCAGACCATCGCCCCGCTCACCGAGCATTTTCAGGTGCTTGGTGGGGGCCTCAATGGTTCCATCGGTGGACCCTGGACCTGGACGCTGGGCCTTTTTGCCATGCTGGCTGTGCTGGGTGGAGACATCTCCGGTCACCGCAAACGCCAGTCCAGAGGCCTCGCCACCCGTCCGGTGTGGGCGCAGGCCGTGGTGACCCTGATCAGCCTGCTGCTGATTCTGGGATTCACACTGGTGATGAACGGTTACACCTATCCACAGACAGACATTGCCAGAGGCATGCCCGTTCCTGTTTTGATCACCTTGCTGGTGATTGGGATCATGACCTGGGTGGTGCGTTACACCCGCTTTGGCCGTTACGTGTTCGCCTTCGGGGGCAACCCTGAGGCTGCACGTCTGGCCGGGATCAACACCCGCATGCTCACCGTGCAGATCTTCGCCCTGATGGGTGTCCTTGCAGGACTGGCCGGGGCCATCCAGACCGCCCGACTGAATGCAGGCACCAACTCCACCGGAACCCTGGCAGAACTCAGCGTGATTGCTGCCGCAGTGATCGGTGGGACGTCGCTGGCAGGTGGGGTCGGAACCATCACCGGAGCCATGCTCGGTGCCCTCCTGATGTCGAGCCTTGCAAACGGCATGGGCCTGATGGACCTGCAGACCGCATGGCAGAATGTGGTGCAAGGAGGAGTCCTCATTCTGGCTGTCTGGCTCGATGTGCTTTACAACAGGAACCGGGTGAAGTGACCATGCAGAAGCTTGTGGAAATGCAAAACATCAGCAAGCGCTTCGGAGGGGTGCAATCCCTCGACGATGTCAGCGTGGACCTGATGCCCGGTGAAGTGGTTGGCCTTCTTGGGCACAACGGGGCAGGCAAAAGCACCCTGATCAAGATCCTCTCCGGGGCCTACACTGCAGATTCCGGAAAGATCCTGGTGAACGGTCAGGAAGCCCACATCCGCAGCCCCAAAGACGCCCAGCGTTACGGCATCGAGACCATCTACCAGAACCTCGCTCTGGCAGACAACCTCGATGTGGCCGCCAACATCTTTTTAGGCCGTGAACTTCTCAAAGGCCCCACTTTGGATGAAGACCACATGGAATACGAAGCGAGACAGGTGCTGGACCGCCTGAAAGTCCACCTCCCCACCCTCAAAAAACCCGTGCTGACCTTCTCGGGCGGGCAGAGGCAGGCCATCGCCATTGCCCGGGCCATCTACTTCAAAGCCAGAGTCCTGATCATGGACGAACCCACTGCAGCACTGGGTCCCCAGGAAACCCGTCAGGTGGGCGAACTGATCAAAGCCCTCAAATCCGAAGGGGTCGGCATTTTCCTGATCTCCCACGACATGCACGACGTGTTCGACCTCTCCGACCGGGTCAGCGTGATGAAAAACGGCAAACTGGTCGGCACCGTCCGCACCCAGGATGTCACGCAGGACGAGGTGCTGGGCATGATCATCTCGGGAGCCAAACCTGCGGTGATGATGCGGTAAATCTGAACATGCATGGGGTAGGGGTGAGCCAGCGGCCCACCCCTACCCTTTTTTGGATGTCTGTTTTGTGTTTGCATCAGGGCGTCAATCCACATTGGACACGGCATTCACATGCTCTGTGCGGTTTTCGATGGCTTTGACCACGGCAGCCATGTCCAGCCCTCCAAAACCCAGCTGGAGCGTTTCCCCGTAAAGGGCATGACACACGTCCAGCAGGGGAGATGCAATGCCTGCTTTGCGTGCGGCCTCTGCGACCAGACGGTTGTTTTTGAACACATCTGCAATGGAGGCCTGCACCGAGAAATCCTGTTTGACCAGTTTGCTGGCCTTGATTTTCGAGACATCGCTGCTCATGGGTCCTGCAGCCAGCACCTGTGTGAACAGTTCGGTGTCGAGCCCTTGCTGCTGTGCAAAGTGGTACGCCTCGGTGAGGCCTGTGACCAGGGTGATCAGGAACAGGTTCACCGAAAGCTTCATCAGAAGGGCATTCGGGACCGGGCCACAGTCCACCATTTCCCGGCACAGGGGTTTGAGCAGGGGTTTGACGGTTCCCACTGCCTCAGGTGTTCCAGCAAGCATGGTGACCAGTTGTGCTTTCTCTGCAGGGACACGAGAGCCCGAGACAGGAGCCTCCACATACTGTCCTCCTGCAGCTTTCACATCGGCCTCCAGACCTCTGGAGTATTCAGGAGACGTGGTTCCCATGTGAACCAGAATGCGGCCTTTCAGGTGTTCTGCGAAGGCAGGGGTGCCCCGTTCCAGAATCTGGTCCATGGAAGCTTCATCGGCCAGCATCAGGACGATCACCGAAGATTGCCTGAAAACGTCAGCAGGGCTGTCAGCCACTGTGGCTCCTGCAGTTTCCAGAATCTGGGCCTTGGCAGGGGTGCGGTTCCACACCAGCAGGGGAAGCCCGGCCCGGACAAGGTTGAGGGCCATCGGTTCACCCATGTGGCCCAGGCCTATGAAACCCATCTGCAACGTTGTCTGTTCGGTTCCAGTCATGAGGTCATTTTAACCGCAGGGTGTTACACCCGACCATGAAGTTGTCTTTTTGTGTGAAATTTAAAAGTCAGCACCACAATTATAGGCTTAAAATCCAGAAAATCAAGCCGAAAGCCCTCTCATTGTTTTAAACCCCAGACTTATTTTCGTCATATCCATTAAAAACAAAATGGCCTAACATGAAATCATGATTGAACAACTTAAAGACCTGCTGCAACACCTCTGGGGCATGCTCCTGCAGAATGCCTTCTGGATTTTCATCGTTCTGCTCGGGGTTGCGCTTGTGATTGGAATTTTTGCCTGGATTGTCACCCGCGTGGATCGGGACGCCCTGCGCAAGATCGGCAGCAGCTTCAGACCCCTGTTCAGTCCGGTGGGTCTGGGCATTGTTCTGGCTGTTGTGCTCTGGGTGTCGTGGCTCGGACTGGGCATGCTCAGAAATGACCTGAATGTGCGCCTGATGCACCGGGAAAGTGCCACCTTCTCCAGCACCGAAATGCCTGCTGCCGGAGACACCACCCAGTACAGCCCTTACGCCAGCTACCTGCAGGAACGCACCTACACCCGCAACCTGATCCTCCCTCCAGACATCCTGGAGCAGATCGGGGTGGATGGAGCAGAGGTCCTGACCCCTTACCTTCCTGATCCCACCACCGAAAACATCACCCGACTGAGCGACCAGTTCCGCCGCAGTGGTCGCAATGTGGTCCTCACCCGTGAAGCCACCCAGATCACCGAAGAACCCATTGCCCTGGAAAGCACCGACATCAAGGTGGACCTGGGGTTCATCCAGAGTTCGGACAGCAAACGCTCCTATTACAATGCTTCTTTCGATGGCACCTACGTGTTTGTGAATCCACTGAACGAGACCACCGCAGCCCGCTTCAATTTCCCGCTGCCCTACGGCTCTGGCACCCTCAAAGACTTCCAGATGACCGTGAATGGACAGAATTACGAGCTTGCCAACCTCAATGAGGGCTACCTCTGGCAGGGAGAAGTCACGCCCGGCCAGAAGATCACCGTCAACGTCAAATACAAGAACCAGGGTTCCCGCATGTGGCGCTACGAACTCAGCAACAAACGTGAACCCATCAAGTCCTTCAAACTGGTGGTCACTTCCGACCAGACCACCAAATTTCAGACCGGAAGCCTGTATCCCACCAGTCAGGGAGGCAACTGTTACACCTGGGACCTGAAAAACATCATCACCGCCCAGAGCATCGTGCTGGCCTTCTCTGGTGTGGCCATCCGCGAAACCCTCATCAAGGTGTTCAGTTTCGTACCAATCAGCCTGCTGATGCTGCTGGGCTGGGTGGTCTTCCTGAGCCTGCTGAAAAACCGCCGTGTGCCCCTGCTGGGTCTGGTTTTTGCGGTGATGGGCCTGACCCTCGCAGCTGTTTTCGGGACTTATCTGGTCACTTACCTGCCTGCAGCCATCGCCGTGCTGCTTGCCCTGAGTCTGGGCGCTGTGGTCGCTTTCCGTGCACTGGGCAGTGCCTATCTGGTTCCCGCAGTGGTCAGTGCACTCACTCCGGCGGTGTTCCTGTGGACCGGGAACGCTGGTCTGATCCTCAGTCTGCTGGGAATGGTGGTTGTTCTGAGTCTGATTCCAATGAAGCGGTAAAAGATCCCCCTGCTTCTCGCTCTGCTCGAAACTGTCCCCCTTGACGAAGGGGGATCGTTTCTTGTCTGGGATGGTCTCCAATTGAGTTGTCCACCAACCCCCTTTCCTTAAGGGGGACCGCAGAGCGTCAGCGATACGCGGGGGGATCTACTGCAGCACCACCACCAGCACCACCAGTGTCAGGAGCAGCACCGGAAGCGTCAGCAGAATCCCAATGCGGAAGTAGTACCCCCAGGTCACCTGAATGCCCTTCTGGGACAGCACATGCATCCACAGCAGGGTGGCGAGGCTGCCAATGGGGGTGATTTTCGGCCCCAGATCGCTGCCGACCACGTTGGCGTAGATCATGCCTTCTTTGACTGTCTGTGACACCTGTGCACCATCGATGGAGAGGGCGCCGATCAAGACGGTGGGGAGGTTGTTCATCAGGCTGGAGAGCAGGGCGATCAGGAAACCTGCGCCCAGAGTCCCCGTCCACAGGTTTGAGCCCATCTGTTCCAGCAGTCGGCTGATCAGGTCGGTGAGGCCCTGGTTTTTCAGGCCGTAGACCACCAGATACATGCCCAGGCTGAAAATCACGATGTGCCAGGGGGCGCTTTTCAGGACTTTGCGGGTGCTGAGATTCCGTGACCTTCCAGCCACAATCCAAAGCCAGATTGCTCCTGCCACTGTGATGAAACTCACTGGAATGTGAAACCGTTCTGCACTGAAATAACCAACCAGCAGCACCAGCAGCACCGCCCAGCCAGACAGAAACACCCCTCTGCTGCGAATGGCACTTTGAGGGTCAGGCAGGTTCTGCATGTCGTAACGTGCAGGGATGCTTTTGCGGTAAATCCAGTAGAGCAATCCCAGACTGCCTGCCAGGGAGGCCAGATTCACCCAGAACATCACACTGGCGTACTGTTCGAAGCTGATTGAGAAGTAATCGGCGGTGATGATGTTGGTCAAATTCGAGATGATCAGGGGGAGGCTCGTGGCATCTGCAATGAATCCGACAGCCATCACGAAGGCCAGAGCGGTGACTCCTGTGAATCCCAGTGCAAACAGGATTTCCAGCATGATCGGGGTGAGGATCAGTGCGGCTCCATCGTTGGCAAAAACACTGGTGACCACGGCTCCAAGCACCACCATCAGCACAAAGAGGCGTCTCCCGCTGCCTTTTCCCCAGCGGCTCACATGCAGGGCGGCCCACCTGAAAAATCCGGCCTCGTCCAGCAGCATGCTGATGACGATCAGGGCAATGAAGGTGATGGTGGCGTTCCAGATCAGTCCCCACACGGTCTGCACGTCCTGCAGGGTCACCAGGCCAAGCAGGAGGGCAATGGCTGCACCGATGGAGGCACTCCAGCCAATGGAGAGTTTGAAGGGTTGAAGGATGACCAATGCAAGTGTAACCAGGAACAGGATCAGGGCGAGCAGCACGACAAATAGCTTAGAGCATGAATGTGAATATGCTGATGTGGTTTCTGGGCATCGGACGTAACCTGAGGCATGTTGTACCGTGTTCAGCGCGTGGATTACATTCCACCTTACAGTCTCAGGCTTCATTACACCGATGGCGTCCAGCTCAGGGTCAATCTGGTTTCCTGGCTTCGAGAAGGCTTGCTCTTTGCCCCCTTGAGAAATCCCGAGCGTTTTCAGAATTACCATCTGGAACGCTCGGGACAGGTTTTGAGCTGGGGAGAGGATTTAGAGGTCGATGTGGACACCTTCAGGTGTGACTAGTGCTTTTTCAGGCACCAGTCTGGAGAGGTTCACCGTTCCCAGCAGGAGTTTCCCTGCACTGTCCCGGGTGGGACCCGCCATGACCAACGGCAACGGCAGCACATTCAGGCTGTCTTTGAAGGTCACATAAAGTTTGTATTTCCCAGAAGACAGGGTGGCAGGCAGGCTGAGGGTGTTCAGGACATCCTTGCTGCTCGCTGGATTCCAGTTCCGCAAGTCAAGTGTGGTGGCGGGCAGGGTGAAGGTTTTGCCTCCGGTGTTCTGCAGCAGGTAAGTGGCATTCCAGGTTTCGTAAGCCGGAGCACTCCCGGTGTTCTGCAGGGAAAGCGTCACGTTCAATTGATCGGTGCAGTTGGTGCCCACGGTGCTCTTCAGCAGTCTGGGCCACAGGCCTGCGGTTTTGTGGATGGTGTTCACCTGGGTCTGTTCGGTGCTGGTCAGGCTCGTCCAGCTCAGGGTGGTGTTCCCGTTGCTGACTGTGGTGATGTGGTAGGTTTTCACATCATTCAGGGCACGGGTGAAGAAGTTCGGACGGTCCCTTCCAGGCTGATTCAGAACCTGTGCAAACTCAGCCACCACCGGGGCGGTCAGGTAACGGGTTTTCAGGGTGTTCTCGATGAAAGCTGCATCATAACTGCTGCTCAGGCCTCCACTGAAGTGGTCCCAGCCCAGCGAGTCCCTGCGCCAGCCAATCTGGCTGGATTTGGCGAGGGCGTAAGGAAGGGCGTCTTTGCCGTCGCTCATCATCACCAGGGGGAAACCCAGGCCCATCAGGTTGTCGGTGACGATGTCCACCAGCTTCTTCTGGGTGTCTGGTGTGGCTTCGGGCAGAACAGCGGGGGTTCCGGTCCACAGGTGCCATTCTCCCCAGAAACCGTAGGTGCCAATGTCCACAAAGGCAATGTCTTTTGCCGAGTTGGTCTGGATCAGGTAATCCCGCAGCTTCTGGTAAAAGTCGTTGTAGAGGGCCAGGAAGGTGGGATCATTCCAGTTGGGCACCACCACATCCACCTGGGGGGTTCCCGTGGACGGGTAAGTCACCCGGGTGCTGTAAGGTTCCACATGGGTGGGCAGGTAAGAGCGGTTGGCTGGATCGGGTTCGAGGGGATCACCCATCGGTTGAATGCGGAACGCCAGTTTCTGGCCCCGGGTTCTGGCCCACCCAATCACCGTGCCCAGCCAGGAAAAGTCGTACTGCCCGGTGGAGAAGTTGTAGAAGCTGTCCCAGGAGTAACGGCGGTAATTCACTTTGGCTGCGTGATGCTGCTGACCAGAGGGGGTGATGGGATTGAACTCCGTCCCGAACCACTCGTACAGGCCACTGTTCGGGTTGGCTTCATTGGTGAAGCCCGTTTTGTAAGAAGCAGGGGTGAAAGACAGGGAATAAGTGCATGCCTGAGCAACCACTCCCTGACCTGGGTTTGCAGGAGCAGTGTTCAGTGTGTTGCAGGCCCCGAGCAGCAGGCCCAGCATGGGAAACATCAGAGCGCGTTTCATAAGGTGTTTTTATTGTAACCAGATATTGTGGTTTATGTTACATAAGTGTGACTGTTGCCTGGAGGCAGGTTTTCAGGTTGTGGTCTTAATCATTGTGGGATCTCACCCAGAGCTGCCACAAAACCCTTACATTTGGGATGTTATGCGCTCCAGGGTTTTTGCTGTTGTTCTGCTGCTTTCCATGGGTTCTGTCCTGGCCCGTCCCGTTTATGTGGCGGGTCAGAATGTCCGAATCGACACCCGCACCCTGCAGGGTCAGGAAGTGCTTCCCCTGGAAGGACTCGCTCTGCTGGGTGTACAGATCAACCAGGATGCCCAGCGCATCGAACTTGCTTTTCAGAACATCAAAATCACTTTTAAAAGTGGATCAGGCTGGGACATTCCCTCCCTGCCAGGCCTGCTGTTCGAGCAGGGGAGATGGTATGTGCCTCTCCCCATCATGGATGCCCTGGGTTTCCGGGCGGTGAACAACCTTCCAGAGCTGATCGATTATGCTGCTGTGCCCGGTGTGTCTGTTCCTCAGGTGGAGGCAGCCATCCAGAATCCTCAGCCTGTACAGCCTCCAGTCAACACAGGTCCGACCGTTGAAGTTCCCCAGCCTGTGATCCCTGCTTTTCAGGGCATCCGGCACAGCGTCCAGACCGAGGAGTACACCGAGCGCACCCGCATTGTGCTGGACCTCAATATGCCCATTCAATACGAGGTCAAGGACAACAAAATCACCCTGGTGGGTGCCCAGGGGCAGGGGCTTGCTCAGGCCATTTCAGGTTCTAAAGGGGTGAAGGGCATCCGGGTGGAGCAGAACCATCAGGGCATGCAGGCCACCCTTACCCTCTCAAAAGATGCCGATATGAAAGTCTTCCCCTTGCAGAACCCACCCAGGGTGGTCATTGATGTTTTCCAGTACGTGCGTCCGGTGCTGCCTCCCTTTCCCAACCTGTCCAACCTGCCTGCAGGCGTGACCTACCAGAAACTGGGAGATCTGGAACTGCTGGTCTTCAAGAAAAGCCAGTTCCAGCCGAAACTCACCTCTGGTTTCCTGCAAGGGGTGGAAACTTTTGTGAAGCAGGGACAGGCTGTGGCAGGCATCAATGGCGGTTACTTCGACATGAAAACCGGTTTCCCTGTGGACATGGTGGTCCGCGATGGTCGTCTGCTGTTTGGCGGCCTGGAGAAACGCTCTGCTGTTGGTTTCACCCCCACCGGAGACCTGATGTGGGGCATCCCCAAGGCCAGATACACCCTGACCACCCCTCAGGGCCAGGGCCGGGTCAACTCGGTGCGCTCCAGTCCCAGAGATGGCTGGCTGACCCTGTTTGTCGGGGATGACAAGCATGTGGTGGGCGGTAAAAATCACGTGACCCTCACCGTGCAAGATGGGGTGGTCACCCGTGTGAGCACATCTGCCTTCAAAGCTGCAGAGGGGGAGCTCACCATCACCTTCCAGCCCGAAAAATATCCCTTTTTGCCCACCGTGGTTGGAGCCCCTGTCGGGGTGAGCGTGGCCTGGGCCGATGACAGCTGGACCACCGCCCGTGATGTGCTGGCTGCAGGTCCCATGCTGGTCCGTGAAGGCCAGTACGCTGTGAATGCCGCCCAGGAAGATTTCGATGTGAAGACCAGCGTCTGGAGACCCACCCGTCAGGTGGCCTTTGGGACCACCTCTGCTGGAGATTACGTCTTTGCCTACCTGAAGTGGGGCACTCCAGAAGACTTCGCCCGGGCTCTCCTCAAAGCAGGTCTGAAAGAGGCCATGCGCCTGGACAGTGGAACGAGTGCCACAGTGTTTGTCTCTGGAGGGTTCCTGAACCGCACATGGTCCAGACCTGTGCCGAATGCCATCCTGATGGTTCCCAGACTGACCACCGCACAGAAATGACCCTGCTAGGCCTTTCGGGCCACCACCGTTGCCAGATGGGTGGTGATCGACTGGCCTGCTTTCTGCATCCAGAGCCTGTAGTCTTTTTCGGCCTGCTGTCTGTTTTCTTCAGAGAAAAACCCAGCCTGAACCACCTGCATTGCCCGGCCTGAGGTTGCAGGTGACCAGAGTCCAGACCGTTTTTCAAACAGGGGATGATCGCGGGTGGTGTGCTCAGGACTGGGAAGGGTCTGGATGTCCTGACAGCCCAGTTCCTGAAGCAGGTCAGGCAGATCATCAGCCACCTGATTGTTCAGTCCCTGGGCTGTTCTCCAGGCCTGATATGCAGAAAAGTAAGCCTGCATGCTTTCGGGAAGTTCAGGGGTCCAGGTGATGCGTCTGGCGGTGTTGTCCAGCACCACCAGCAGTCCACCTGGTTTCAGGACCCGCAGCATGGACTCCAGCACAGCGTTCAGGTCTGGGACCCACAGGAGCAGTCTTGATGCAGTGACCACATCAAAATCCTGCCCCATCAGGTTTGTGGCTTCCTGAACCTCAAAACAGAGCTGTGGAGGGTTGTGGGGGTGCTCTCTGGCCTGCTCGATCAATCTGGCATCCTGATCCACACCCAGCACATAACCCTCTGGTCCCACGCAAGCTGCAATGCCCCGGGTGATGCTGCCCGGACCACAACCCACATCCATCACCCGCTGACCGGGCCTGAAGAGATGGGCCAGCACCGGAAAATCGGATTGCAAATTGCGCTCTGAGAGATAAAGACCTGTGCCCTGTGGGAGATTTCGAAATGAAGTGTTCGTGGAAGTGTCCATGGGTCAGTTCACCTCATTTTCACCTTTTCAGCATCTGCCAAAACGCATAGAACCCTTCAGGAAGTGCGTCAGGTTATTGGGTAGAATGGGCGGTATGCGTTCACTGGTGCTGATCGGACACGGCTCCCATCTCAATCCTGATTCCGCACGGGCGGTCTACCATTACGCCGAACTGCTGCGCAAGGCAGGTTCCTTCAGCGAGGTCATCGAGGGGTACTGGAAAGAAGAGCCTTCCCTCAGGCAGGTCCTGAGAACCACCCGGTATTCCGATGTCACCGTGATCCCCAT
Source organism: Deinococcus cellulosilyticus NBRC 106333 = KACC 11606 (assembly GCF_007990775.1). NCBI lineage: Bacteria > Thermotogati > Deinococcota > Deinococci > Deinococcales > Deinococcaceae > Deinococcus > Deinococcus cellulosilyticus. Next base: position 29,358 of record NZ_BJXB01000011.1, read on the forward strand.
GTTCATCAGTGAGGGGTATTTCACGGAAACCGTGATCCCCAGAGAGCTGAACCTGGGACATTCGGGTCCCGTCCCACCGCATGGGATCACCCGTCAGCTTGGGGGCAAGACCGTGCGGTACACCCAGCCTTATGGGGTGCATCCTCGCATGACCGATGTGATTCTGGAACGGGCCAGGGAAGCCTGCCCTGACTTTTCACCAGAGGACACCGGGCTCCTCATCATTGGACACGGGACCACCCGCAACCAGAACAGCAACCGGGTGATTTACCAGAACCGGGACCGCATCCGTGAAAAGGGCCTTTTCAAAGAGGTTCATGCCCTGTTTCTGGATGAAGATCCCAGAGTGGACACCTGGGACACCCTTTTCACCTCAAAGCACGTGATCATGGTGCCTTTCTTCACCGCCGAGGGGTGGCACACCCAGGAAACCATCCCAGAAGAGCTGGGACTGAATGGTTCCAGGACCACTTTTACAGACCACACCGTCCATTACGCCCTGCCTGTGGGCACCCATCCCATGATCACCGAGGTGATTCTGGAGGTTGCGCAGGATGCCTGGAGAACCAGCTCTGCATCTGGTGAACCCAGTCCTGAGCAGCAGGCGGCATGGGACACTTTTCTGGGACTGGCCCGTGAAGGCATGCGTCTGGGGGAGGTTCTGATCCGCCAGGATGTTGGCCTGTACACCTTGCAGCACATGCTGGATGAAGGCAAAGACCAGCTGCAGGTGTTCGTCAGCCCAGAGTCTCTGCGGGATCTCGTGCGCATTTCGGACTCTGGAGAATACCGGCCTGTGCACACGTTCCGCAACCTTCCCAGAGGCTGGAAAGCGGTTTTCAACGAGCAGGATTTCAGAAGAGCCATCTCTTATGTTTACCCCAGTGTCATTGAGGACACCTGCCTGTACCAGAAAGGTGCCCTCAGGGTCACCCCATGGATCAGCACGGCACGCAGGCAGACCGGGATTTACACCCGTGTGCAGCAGGCAACCCTCAAGGACGTGGATCAGGTCAGCAAGAAAATCTGTGGCTTCTGCCTGAAATCCCGCCTGTGGTACGGCGATACCCTTTACCAGACTTTTCTGGATGGGGTTCCAGGTGCGATTCCCTGTGTGGAGGCCTGCACTTATGTGATCTCCGAGGTGCGTGAGCATGTGGTGCGCAAGGAGCTTGCACAGCAGAAGGAAACCCCTGCTCAATCAGCAAGATGATGCTGGCTCTGGTGTAACCCGCCTCCCTTTGACCTGTGCTGTTTGCGTTTATCCTGAGAGGCATGTTTCATCCGATTGACCCCAACCATTTCCGTGCCAGTCTTGGACGTTTTCCCAGTGGTGTGACCGTGGTCTCATGCAAATTTGAAGGTCAGGTGCATGGCATGACCGCAAGTGCTTTTGTCAGCGTTTCCATGGACCCCCCTCTGGTGCTGGTCTCTGTGGCCCGCAAGGCCCGCATGCACGACAAACTCATTGCTGCAGATCAATTTGGCATCAGCATTCTGTCTGAAGACCAGGCCCACTGGAGCAACCACTTTGCCGGGAAACTTCATGACAGCGAGCCCGAATTTGTGGAGTGGGATGGTGTTCCGGTGCTTGAAGGCGCACTGGTGAATCTGGTGCTGAAAAAAGACCGGGCCATCGAAGCTGGTGACCACACCCTGTTTCTGGGTGAAATCACCCACACCCGTTACAGCGATCAGGAGGCCCTGCTGTATTTCCGTGGGCAGTACGGAGGCTTCAGAGGAAAGTAACAGATTTATTACACTTAAAACACCTGTCTGGACAACTTTGATCCTGTACCCAGCCCATCTGACCCAGGTGGGCTGAAGCTGTGCTGAAGAAAGATATACTCTTTTGTAAGCATGTTTTAATATTTGAAACAAGGAGATTCCCCACCGTGGTCTGCAGGGTGGGGCGGAGGTCTGGTGGAGTGATGTTCTTCCGCAAAAACGATGTGCATGTGCCCGACACCCCTGAAACCCCTCCGCCAGTGCCACTGTCCATGCGTATGGCGCACTGGGTCTATACACTGAGCGATGACTGGTACATCCGAGAAGATGTGTATGTGGAAAACACCAATTTTGATTATGTGCTGCTGTCTCGGTATGGCATCTATGCCGTCTACATGCAACCCCTGATGGGGTATGTGGTGGCCCAGGGCATGGGTCTCAAAGTCAATGGGGAACCCCAGGACCACCTGATCCGTTTGATTCGCAGCCGCAATGTGTTTCTTGAGCGCACCCTCAAGGTCAGGGTGACACCAGTGGCCATGTTTGACAACAGTGACATTCGGGGGTTTGACCTGGGTGGGGTCAAGATTGCCAACCCAGAATTGCTGGTGAATTATCTGGAAGCCTTGCAGGTTGTGTCAATTCCCCTGAAATCGCTCAACGCTCTGAACAAAGCGATCAAAGCAGCCCAGCAGACCAATCCCAGCGATGTCACATCATAAAACGAAAAATGAGAAACCCAAATGTTACTTTTCTATTTGCCAAACGAAATTAAACTGTAAAACCCTCTATTGCATTCCATAAACATTTCGTTACAATGATGATTGTGAGGAACTGTGGCAGAAGCAGCCCGGGTGGGCGTGTTTTCCTGTTGCTTTTCCCTTTCATCCAGAAAACATGGGTTGAGGAGAGGCAGGCAATGTATCACCGTCATAAAGGTTTCACGTTGATCGAACTGCTGGTTGTCCTTGTGGTGGTGGGGATTCTGCTGGGAATCGCTGGCTATATGATGATGGGCACGCTGCAAAACAGCAGGGCTTCCAATTTTGTGCAGGGACTGGTCCAGGACATCAATGTTGCACGCAGCAGAACGGTCACCACTGGCGTACCGTACCGCATTGAGCTCACCAGCAGCAACACCTACAAGGTCTACAAGAATGTCAGCAACACCTGGCAGCTTCAAAAACAACGCTCAAACACCACAGTGACGCTCGGTGGTTTCACAGCGGGTTCAAAGCTGGATTTCAGCACCCGGGGCTTCATGACCAGCACCAACAGTTCTGGCTCTGCAGTGAGCATCCCCAAAATCACGGCGACGGCCCCCAAATACAGCAAGACGATCCTGGTCACTGCGCTAGGGGTTGCAAGGGAGTATTGATGCGAAAAAGTCAGATGGGTTTGACGATTGTTGAGGTTTTGCTGTCCATTGTGATTTTCGGAATCATTGTGGCCATTTTTGCCCCGCTCTTCCTGGGTTCAACCGGAACCAACAAACAATCCAGGGTGCGCACCCAGGCCCTGGCTGCAGCAGAAATCTGGATGGACCGCTACCGCCAGCAACTTGAGCCTCTGGACGCCACTGGCAGTGTTTGCACAGAGAGTGGAACCACAGTCACCTGCAATTACCCCTACAACAACAATTTTGCTTCAGATGGGGTTGCCAGTCATGCCACCGATGCCAGCACCCTGAGCACCCAGCTGGGGCCTTACCGGCACATGATCAAGCTCACCCAGCTGCAAACCGGAACCAGTTCTGAGCTCTGGCAGATCGAAACCACTGTGTACTGGAAACAGGCAGGAAAGGAATACAATGTTGCCCTCACCTCACAATTCGCGAAATAAAAAGATTCTGGGCATCACGCTGGTTGAGATGCTGATCGCGTCTGCCGCTGGCCTGGTGATCCTGGGTGCAAGTGCTTCCCTTTTCAGCTCCACATACCGCCTCAAAGGGCGCGAGGACCAGCTGATTCCTTTGCAGGAGACCCTCCGGGGCGCTGCAGAAATCATGTCCCAGGACCTGAGGGAAGCCACCGGGACGCGGGTGATTCTGAACAACAACATCCCTGCCCTTCCGGCCAGCACCAACACCAGCATCACCATCACCGACATGGACCACAACGGCAAGTTCTCCATCCCAGAGCCCAATGGCAACAGCCTGCAGAACAGTGCCAACACCCCCATCATTGAACCCAACTATGCCAACAAGACCTGTGAGGATGTCTTTGTGGCAGGAGACTGGGCCCTGGTGACATCAGGCAACTGGTCCCAGTGGGTGCAGGTGGGCAACAATGGGGGCAACGTCTGTCTTGCCAATTCGGGCCAGAAAAAGGTCCTGCACGTTCAGCAAAAACTGACGGGCATTGTCTGGACCCCTGCCGCCAGCTTCATGAAGATGAACATTGTGCAGTACTACCTGGGTACAGATGCCAGCACCGGAAGCACCGTGCTGTACCGCAAGCTGGGAAGTGCAGATCCCCAGATTGTGGCTTTTGACATCACTGACCTGAAATTTCAGTATTCCACCGATGGACTCACCTACACCAACACGCCAGCCAGCACACCTGCATCGATCCGGCTCACCATCACCGGCCGGGCCCAGAAAAAACTGCCCGGTGAAAGCGCCTACCGCACCTATTCCCTGAGCCAGAATGTGTTCATGCGCAGAACCACACTGGCAGAACCCACCAATCCATGAGGTCATCATGAACAACAACAAACAAGGCTTTGTTCTGGTCAGTACCCTTGCCATTCTGACGGTGATTGTGCTGCTGGGAATGCTGTCGGTGGCCAACACCACCTCGGAGTACCAGCAGAGCGCCAGCCAGACCCGCATGGCCAATGCCCGTGCAGTTTCCGAGGCAGGACAGGCTGAGGCGCAGTTCTTCATGGTCAATGATGGCCTCACCAAGGTCAACGATGCAATGAAGACCTACCTCACGGCATTCGCAGCCTCCTCCAAGAACGCCGCAACCGATCCCATCATCGACAGCAGCAATTACAATGCAATCATCACCTCCCTCAATGGCAATTCTGCTTTCACCAGAAGTGGAACCATCAATGGCAACAGCTACGCCACCAAAATCAAGTTCAGCAACATGCGAGCAGACAGCGGAAGCTTCAGCAGTGCTGGACAGGACTACTGGATGGAGTACGTCATTGAAACCACCGGGAACGACAAGCAATTCAAGCGCAATGTCATCACCTCCGGAAACATGCTGGTTCGACTGGGACGCACCTACCTGAACCAATTCGTGCTGCTTGCCGATGATGGTGGTTCCACTGGAGGGAACTATTACGCCACAGGCATGAACTATGACGGCCCTGTGCACGTCAACAAGAATTGGCGCTTTGCAGGCTCTCCTCAGTTCAAATATGGGGCCACCACCAACGCTGCCACAGTTGAGATGTGGAACTGCACCACCAAGAAGTGGACCGCTGTGTCCACCCAGTCCCACAGTTGCACCTCACCAGATTGGGGGGGGCGGGGCATGAAGTACCAGGAGCCCAAGGTGGACCTGCCCAAGAACAGCTTCTCTCAGCAGCGGGCTGCCCTGGGGCTTGATCCGAACACCAGCACGGTGCCGACTCAATCTCAAATTTGCACTGCACTGGGAAGTGCAGCACCCACGGGATGCAACTCTTCACTGGGCAACGGAGTTTATGTCCCGAACAACGGCTCAGCATTGACCGGAGGAATTTACATTCAGGGCAATGCCAAACAGGTGCAAATGTCGGTGAACGCAGGCAAACAGGTTTACACCATCAAGGATGCCAACGACAAAATCACCACCATCACCGTGGATTACACCGCCAACACCACCACCATTCAGCCTCCGACAGGATCTGCCCAGACCCTGACCGGAATTCCCAATGGACAGCTGTACGCCAATGGCCAGATCGTGGACTTGCGTGGGCCTGCCCGCACAGGTGCTCTGCCTTCCCCTGCACCAGAAAACAGCACACCCAGCGTGATTCCACCTGCAGTGGCCAGCAAATCCCAGCTCAACATTGCTGCTGCCAACGATGTGATCATCCAGGGCGATCTGGTGTATGAAACCGATCCCCGCACAGATTCCAGTGCCAAGAACGTGATGGGCATCATTTCGGGTACAGGCAGTGTGCGCATTGGAACCAGTGCTCCCAATGACATCTACATCCATGCTGCCATTCTCGCTGGCAACACGGGCAAGGGCTTTGCAGTAGACGACTACAACAAAAATGCTCCCAGAGGCAGCATTCACCTGCTGGGCAGCATTGCAGAACAATCTGATCCTCCACGCGGGGTGGGCAGCATTGGCAGCGATGGCGTGGTCAACATTGTGAATGGCTACGGAGACGGCTTCAAATTTGACATGCGTTTCATGAACGGTGGGACAGTGCCTCCCTTCTACCCGGCCACCACGGCTTTCGCGGCCCGGGCCAACTGGCCGGAGCAGCAATCCTGGCGTGAGGATTGAGTTTCCTGGGACCCTGGAACACCCCTTAAGGGGGTGTTCTTCTTTTGCTGCGCACAACTTCTGGCCCTGTGTTTTCCTGCACAGTGTGGCTGTTTTATTTCACAGTTGATTTCAAGCCCAGATGCTAGGGTGAGATATGCTGCAACCTCACACTTTAGGGGAACTTCTTGAACTTCCGCAGTACCAGGGGCGCAAGCCTTTTGACCACAAAACCGAAAGCATCAAAGACGAGGTTCGCAGGAACCTGATTCAGAAACTCCGTAACCGTGAAAGACTCTTCCCTGGCATTGAAGGGTTTGAAGACACTGTGGTTCCCCAGGTGGTGGGAGCCCTCCTGAGCAAGCAGAATTTTATTCTGCTGGGACTGCGTGGTCAGGCCAAGAGCCGCATTCTGAGGCAGATCACCACCTTGCTTGATGAGTACATCCCGGTGATTGACGGCATCGACATGCCCGATGACCCCATCAATCCCATTGGTGCAGAAGGCAAGGCTCTGCTGGAATCGCATGGTTTGCAACTGCCGATTCGCTGGTGGCACCGCAGTGACCGTTACGTGGAAAAACTTGCCACTCCAGACGTGACAGTGGCCGACCTGATCGGGGATGTGGACCCCATCAAGGCGGCCCGACTGGGCACCTCGCTGGGCGACACCCGCAGCATGCACTTCGGGCTGCTGCCCCGGGCCAACCGGGCCATTTTCGCCGTGAACGAACTGGCCGATCTGTCCCCCAAGGTGCAGGTGGCCCTTTTCAACATCCTGCAAGAAGGGGACGTGCAGATCAAAGGCTACCCGATCCGCCTCCTGCTGGACGTGATGCTGGTGTTCTCGGCCAACCCGGAGGATTACACGGCACGCGGCAAGATCGTGACGCCCCTGAAAGACCGCATTGGCTCGGAAATCCGCACCCACTATCCGAAGACGGTGGAAGAGGGCATGACCATCACCCGGAATGAGGCCTACACGCCCACTGGAGTGACCCTGCCTGGCTTCATTCAGGAACTCATTGAGGAAATTGCCTTCCAGGCCCGTGAGGACAATCGGGTGGACAAACTCTCCGGGGTGTCCCAGCGTCTGCCCATCAGCCTGACCGAACTGGTGGCTGCAAGCACCGAACGCCGCTCCCTGATGCATGGAGATGCACCTGTGGCCCGGGTGGTGGATGTTTATCAGGCCCTTCCAGCCATCACCGGCAAACTGGAACTGGAATATGAAGGTGAACTGAAAGGCGCAGACACTGTTGCCAAAGAGATCATCCGCAAGGCTGCGGGGCAGGTCTTCGCCAGACGCGTGCGTGCCGACACCACCGATCTGGAGCACTGGTTCGAGAAAGGTGGTGTCTTCAAGGTCCCGCAGGCCGGAGATGAAATGGGTGCCCTGCGGAGCATGCGCAACCTGCCCGGCCTGATTCCTCTGGCCAACCAGCTTGCCGAGGGCAGCACCGATGCCCACCGCCTGAGCGCAGCAGAATTTGTGCTTGAGGGCCTGTATGGTCGCAAAAAACTGGCCCGTGCGGAAGAGTCTTACACCGCTCCAGAACCCGAGCAGCAAACCCGCTTCAAAGGCGGGGGCCGCTGGAACTGAAGCCCAGCAGAACCCGAGCAGGAGGTGGACCCACCTCCTGTTTTTGCATTTGAATTGCAATCAAATTGTAAAATCTGAAGCATGTCTCCCCTCGACCATGCCCTCCAGCACTTCCACACCCGCAACCGCAAAGCCCTGGAGCAGACCGCCCGAGACCTGTTGAATGCAGGGATCAAACGGGTTTATTTTGGACTGAATTTCTACAATGACGAAGGGGACCCTGCCGATTACTCGGTGGTGGAACGGCTCGATGGCAGCACGGAAACCCTGGAAGAGTGGCATCCCCTGCTGGATTTGCAGCTTTTCAGCAGCGTGCCCTACTGCAACGCTTACGTGTTTCAGGTGCAGACCGCCACGGTGGAGCCTGACCCGGATGGAGGCCTGATTGATGTGGGAGAAGCGGATTCCCGCGCTTACCACACGCAGGAGCAACGGGAAATGCTGGAAGACCTTGCAGAGGAACTTGACGAGGGCATCGACAGCGAAACTGCCATGTGGCTCTACAACAGCCAGTATCGGGAAGATTTTTCGGGGCTTTCTGAAGCTTTGCGGGACCGTGGTTTTGTGAGAATGTACTTCGGCGTGGACTCCACCCTGGAAGGCTACCCCATGAGCGATTACCTGATTCTGGAAGATGCACAGGGCACTGGGCACCCCCAGCAGGACCCCCCGGAATTCTTTGACCCTGGTCTTCTGGAAGACCTGCCCCAGTACGGTGCTTTTGTGTTTGATGTGCAGACCAGCAGTGTATCCATCGATGAAGCTGGAGGCATGGTGGAAAGCGAATCGGGCTGGACCCGCGCCTACCACACCCAGGAAGAGCGGATGCGTCTGGAACAGCTGGCAACTTCAGAAAACTGAAATCCCATTCCTCCTACGATTCCCCCAACCCTTTGGGCGTACCATGGAAAAACACGGGGGAACCATGAAGCAAACCAGGTACAGCAAATTTGAGTCCGAACTGGAGTCCCTCGATTCCAGTGAACTGATGCAGATGATTCAGGAAGCCCTGCTGGGCTCTGGCATGAACGACCGGTATGACCCGGACCCGGACGCCCGCCCCAGCATGGATGACCTGTTTGATGCGATCCTGGAAGCGCTGGTCAACCGGGACCTGGTGCCCGAACAGATGCTGCGCGAAGCCCTGGAATCCGAGGACATGCGCCAGAGCAGACTCGGCCAGGAAGTGCAGCGCCTGATGAACCAGCTGGTGCAGGACGGCTTCATCCGCAAGGAATTCGAGGATGGGGAGGGGGGCGGTGCTGGCGACAGCGGCGAGTCCCGTTTCGAACTGACCAACAAGGCCATCGACTTCCTGGGCTACAAGACGCTCAGGGACCTGATGGGCGGCATGGGACATTCCAGTTCCGGCAGTCACGACACCCACGATTACGCCTCCGGGGTCGAGCAGACCGGAGAACTCAAATCCTACGAGTTCGGCGACACCCTCAACCTCGACACCACCGAAACCCTCAAGAACGTGATCCACAAGGGCTTTGGTGAGATGCAGGAAAGCGATCTGGTGGTGCGTCAGTCCGAATACTTCTCCAGTGCAGCCACCGTGGTGCTGCTGGACTGCTCCCACAGCATGATTCTGTACGGAGAGGACCGGTTCACCCCGGCCAAGCAGGTGGCTCTGGCCCTCGCCCACCTGATTCGCACCCAGTATCCCGGGGACACCGTGAAATTCGTGCTGTTCCATGACAGTGCAGAACAGGTGGCGATCTCTCAGCTGGCCCAGGCCCAGATTGGCCCCTACCACACCAACACCGCTGAAGGCCTGAAACTCGCCCAGCAACTGCTGAAACGCGAAAACAAGGACATGAAGCAGATCGTGATGATCACCGACGGGAAACCCAGTGCCCTGACCCTGCCCGATGGCCGCATTTACAAAAATGCTTATGGGCTCGACCCCTACGTGCTTGGAGCGACGCTCAGGGAAGTGGCGAACTGCCGCAGGCAGGGCATCCAGATCAACACCTTCATGCTGGCACAGGACGCAGACCTGATCTCCTTCGTGCGCCGCATCACCGAGATGACCAAAGGCAAGGCGTACTTCACCACCCCTTACAACATCGGGCAATACGTGCTGATGGACTTCATGAAGAACAAGACCAAGGTTGTGAACTGACCTGTAAGTCTGGTGTTGCAGAGCGCAAAAAGAAACGCCCGATCAGGGCGTTTCTTCATAATGCACAGGCAGAAACCGCTCTGGAATCTCCCAGACCACCACTTTTGGTGGGGTGTCCTTCCAGGCGCTGGATTTCAGGTACTCCTGCATGGGCACCATCGGTCCCTTGCCTTCCAGGGCCATGTTCAGCACATCCACCTGCAGGGCCTGTTTCAGGGCACCTTCGAAGTGGAATTTCGGATTGAAGCTGTAACTGGTGCCCACCAGTGCAACAGGCACACCTGCACTGTCTCCCAGCAGGTCTGAGGCGTCGTCTGGTGCATCTCCCAGCAGGGCAGAGGAGTCTGTGCTGGCCTGCTCGGTGACTTTCTCTGTGAAATGGTCTGGCTGTGGCCCCTGGTCCTGGTAAGGTCCCAGCGGGATGTACTTCAGGAGGTCGCCAGAGTGCTGGATTTCCGCTGAATCGCGGGTCTCAAAGGCTGTGGTGGGCAGGTTGAGCTGCAGTTGATCCAGGGCAGTTTTCACCGATTCAGCAACGACACTGGCTCCGAAGGGGGTCCAGTGGGTGTCGGTGTGGAGGAACACCTCGCCCGAGTTTCTTGCCTGTATCAGGGGAGTGAGCAGGTCCGGGGCAGGGATGCCTGCCTGCAAGAGGCCATCACGGAAGCTGAAGTACCGTTTCAGGGTGTAACTGGGCATCGGGTACCTGCCCAGTTTGTCCGCATAGACCCGTGTCTTGGCAGGAATCAGGGCCACCACCAGTTCTGTGCCCTGTGCTTTCAGTTGTTGTTGCACCTGCTGGATGGTTTCCAGCTTCTGGCGGGTTTCCTGAGCCTCGTTTTTGAAGAACTGAAATTCCTCGGTGGTGAAAAGCCAGCCTTCCTTGCCCACCAGCACACCAGGACGGCCATTCTGGAAGGCAAAGTACTCCAGGGTGCCCCAGGCCTGGATGCCTGTGTCTCTCCAGGGCAGGCCTTTGTTGAAGGTTTTTTCGTAGGTGACCGCCCACTCACCTGTGATCACATCTTTCCCTTCGGGCAGATCACGGAGGCCTGGAGAGATCAGGGCAAAAACCGCCCCGAGGGTGAGGAACCCCAGCATGAAAATGCCTGGAATCAGTTGCAGATGAGGGTGGGCATGCTGGGTGGTGGCAGGCACAGAGGTGGATTCATTGATGTTCTGGATCATCTTGTCACCTCAGAATTGGAAGTACAGAAAGGGCGAGTAATCCTGTGCGGCCAGACGGAGTGCTGCCAGCACAAACAGGGGCAGGATCGACAGTGTGGCATACCCCACCCGCATGACCTCTCCCACCTCGCGGGACTGCTGGCGTTGCATCCACCAGGGGCCCACAAAAATCAGAATCAGGGCCAGCATGATGGTGATGAGCTGGAGTCCTGTCACCTGATAACCCAGAGCATCACTGAGGAACAGGCCATTGAGTCCGACCATGCCCGCATACATCTCAAAGGCACTGCCGACATTGTGTGCCCTGAAGAGCACCCACCCCACCATCACCAGGATCAGGGTGCCAGGGATGGAGAGGTAGGCCGGAACGGGTTTCCAGAGCTTTTTGCTGCCCAGAAAGCGCTCCAGAGCAAGAATGCCACCATGCCATGCCCCCCAGAGCACAAAGGTCCAGTTGGAGCCGTGCCACAAGCCACCGAGCACCATGGTCAGAAAGAGGTTGAAGTAAGTCCTGGCCACCCCTTTGCGGTTGCCACCCAGTGAAATGTAGAGGTATTCTCTCAGCCAGGAGCTCAGGCTGATGTGCCACCTGCGCCAGAATTCAGTGATGCTTCTGGAGATGTACGGGTGGTTGAAGTTCTCGGGGAATTTGAAGCCGATCATCAGGGCGAGGCCAATGGCCATGTCGCTGTACCCGCTGAAATCAAAGTAGATCTGCAGGGTGTAGGCCAGAACCCCCAGCCAGGAATCCAGCAGGGTTGGGTTCTGCAGGGCGAAAGAGGCATCGGCAAGAGGGGCGATGCTGTCGGCAATCAGGACTTTCTTGCAGAAGCCCACCATGAAGCGCAGGGAGCCCTGGGAGAATTTCTCGAAGGTGTGGGTGCGGCTCCTGAATTGCTCGGCGAGCAGGTGGTACCTGAGGACCGGTCCGGCAATCAGGTGAGGGAACAGGGCAATGAAGGCTGCAAAGTCAATCAGGTTGCGGGTGGGCTGGGCTTCCTTGCGGTAGATGTCCACCAGGTAGCTGATGGCATGGAAAATGAAGAAACTCAGCCCTATGGGAAGCAGGATCGGGGTCCAGGGCAGGGGCTGTGTCCCGAAAGCCTGCAGAAGGGCATTGAAGCTGTCGACGCCGAAGTTGGCGTACTTGAAATACCCGAGGGCCAGCAGGTTCAGAACGATGCCTGTGCTGACGAGGAACTTCGCCTGTTTTGCGTCTCTGGCCTTTTCAATGCCCAGTGCAAACAGGTAACTGACCACCGTAATGGCGACAAGCAAGTACAGGAAATCCCAGCGCCACCACCCATAAAACGCATAACTGGCAAGGAGGATCAGGGTGGATTTCAGACGGGTGGGGGTGAGGTAATAAATGATCAGGAAGAGGGGAAGAAAAAGACAGAGGAAAATGTAGGAACTGAAGATCATCCCTGGATCCTATTTGGTGGTGGTGGTGGATTGCACCCAGACTGCCCGGTAATTGCCTTTGCTGCCTGTGACAAACACGCTGTAAGCCGCCCCACGTTCCAGCTGGGTTTCTTTGAAAGCCTCAATGGCTTTGGTGTCATTGAGAACGCTCAGGGCCACTTTGATGCCATTGACGGCCTGGGATTTGCTTTTGCCCACTTCGATGTCTTTGAGGACCGTGACTTTGCCATCTGCGGTTTTGAGGCTGAGATTTTTGCTGTCGCTGAGGTTGTACACCGTGATGAGGGCTTTGGCCCGGTTGGTGTTGGCCACATCTTCGAGCACTGCCACCTGATTGGCTTGCAGGACCAGGGTGTAATACTTTCCAGCAGTGAACTTGAGGGCACTGTTTTCTTTGTTGAAGGTCAACGTCCGGTTTCCTTCTGGAATCACCTGATAGCTGCTGGCTGCGAAAGCATTGATCTTACCGTAGGTTTTTTTGTCTACAGCAACGTCCACACCGGTTTTTTCTGGGTTGAAGACGCGCACAAATGCACTGTTGGCGGGAGGGGCAGGGTCATAAAGGCCTTCCTGGGCACTGGCCACAGTGCCCATCACAACACCCAGACTGATGATTCTCACAAGCAAATCCTTTGGCTTCATGCTGTTCATCATAACCAATATCGTCGAGGTTTAGAGGTGATGCATGGGTGAAACACCAGTCTTGCCTGTACAGATCAGCTCTTTTCTGCTGAAATTCATGACTGTTGCAGACGCCAACAAAGCCGTGATTCCTCAGCGAAACCTTCAAAACATGTTGGGCCTCAAAACTTGTAGAAATGAACATAAAATGAGAAAAACATAAAGCACTTGTTACTTTTCTAATCTATTACATCAAAATCCAGCTCCGCTTGCGCTTGCAGATGCTGAAGGTGATTTTAAAGGTATGATCTTGAAAGTCCCCTCCAAAGGTCTTCAGCACAATGACATTCCAGAGGCTGCAACTGCGGAGGGACAGGCTTTCTGCTGGAGGATTTGATGAAGAGAAAAGTTGTTTTGGGTCTGATGTTTTTCAGTCTGGGTCTTTCCCATGCTGCTGGTTGCACTGAACTGAAAAACCTTAAAAATTACTCTGATCCTGCGTACATGATCCATGAAGGCAAGAACGGTTGGTTTCTGCGCAATACTGACTTCAAAGTGAACGGAAAAATCTCTGCCGAAGCACTGCCTTATATTGAAATACTAAGCAGGATATTCAATGATGTTTATGGTTCAAAAATTTACATGCCACTTATACCAAACCGATCAATGTTTATCGATCCTGATGAGTACCCTGATACCGCCAAATTTGATAGAAATCAAACCTTTCAGCTGTACCGTGAAACCATCAAACAGCTAAATAAGATTGGCATCTATGCTGATGATCTGACATTACTTGATGGAGAAGGTTTCTTTTTTAAGGATGATCATCACTGGAAAACAAAAGGCGTCCAAGAGACTTCGGCAATGCTTGCTAGAAGCGTTGCTCGACTTAAATTGCTGACTGAGGGCGATCTCGAGTTTAAGATGATTGCCGATGGAAAATACAATAGCGATTTTCTGACCGGAAAAGATGTTAATAAAATATGCAACAGTAACAATCTTCCGGAAACCGACGTTAAATATAGATTTGAATTTCCTGAATCTATTGGTCTGTTTGACGACCTTGAGAGTAATGTTGTGCTGGTGGGAACAAGCTACAGCACCAAGCCTTCCAATTTTCCTGGTTTTTTGCAGTATTACCTGAAATCCAGTATAGAGAATTACTCAATGGATGGTGGAGGAGCATTTGGAGGGCTTGAGCAATACCTGGTCAGCAGCAGTTTTGAAGAAAAAAAGCCTAAATTGATGATCTGGGAGAAGGCTTATTATCAGGGGTTTGGAAACCAGTCAAGTTTATCTTTGCTTAGAAATCTGGTGGCGCTTGCGCTTGGTAAATGTAAATCTTCGCGTCCCGCTCTAAAAAAGGAATTGCTGGATCAGTTGACTGCTTTGAACCATCGCCAGAAGATTGATCTGTTTGTTGAAAGTAATGTTTTTGACTTGAAGTTGCAAATTAAGTATGCAAATGGCAACACTGAAAACCTGACATTCACACGCAACACCAACACCAAAAATACAGGGTGGTATTCGACACTGCTTCCTGCTGGCAATCCTGTGCAGATTGACGTGACTGACCTGAATGGTCACCCCCTCCAGGCACAGGTGGAGACCTGCGCCATTCGGTAAGGACTGTTGTTTGAAACACAACTGAATGGATCTGTAACCCCGGTGCCCAGAGATGAAAATCCAGCACCGGGGATTTTTGGTTGACAAGCCTTCTGTATGCTAGATACACTTGCGCTGAGTCCAATCGCGTGAGATGGGGCTCACGTCAAGACCGTATCCAGTCAGCACGACTTTTCCGCACCTCAGGCAGGTGCACCGCTGGAGCACGCGTATCCGCGTAAGTCTGTCATGTGAGACAGATTGAAAGGAACAACATGCAAGTCAAGCAAGGGTTTCACCACCCCGCGCTGTGGTCAGGCCTCAGGAGACCTTCCTGATGGCCTCTCAAAATGGGGTGTCTGCACGCCAGATCACCCTCAGTCACATCACCAAAACGTTTCCGGGCGTGATCGCCAACGACGATGTGACCCTCACCCTCAATGTGGGAGAGGTGCACGCCATCCTCGGTGAGAACGGGGCAGGCAAAACCAGCCTGATGAATGTGCTGTACGGGATCTACCACCCGGACCAGGGACAGATCCTGCTCGACGGAAAGCCTGTGCGCATCGACTCTCCGAAAGACGCCATCCGTCTGGGTGTGGGTCTGGTGCCACAACACCCCATGCTGGTCCGTGCCCACACCGTTGAAGAAAACATTGCCCTTTCACAGGTCACCCACGGTGGAGCGTCCTTCTGGAACCCCACTTCAAACATCCGCAGGCGGATTGTGGAGCTCTCCGGGCGCTATGGCCTGAAAGTGGACCCAAAAGCCCCTGTCTGGCAGCTTTCTGCCGGGGAGCAGCAACGGGTGGAGATCCTCAAAGTGCTCTTGCAGGGCGCCCGTTTCCTGATCCTGGACGAGCCCACCAGTGTGCTCACGCCCCAGGAAGTGCAGGAACTGTTCGCGGTCTTGAGGCGCATGCGCCAGGACCACGGCATGGTGATCATCACCCACAAACTCGATGAGGTGCTCGACATCAGCGACCAGATCACCGTGCTGAGAAAAGGCAAAGTCACCGGAAACACCAAAAACGAGAACCTCAAAAAGACCGACCTGGCCCGCATGATGATCGGGGAAGAGCTGAAAGAGACCCGGGTGGCCGGGCATCCCCATTTAAGAGGCGAAATGATCCACCTGTCAGACGCCTGGGCGATGGGAGAACGGGGTACACCTGCCCTCAAAGGGGTCAGCCTGAGTGTGCAGGGGGGCGAAATCCTCGGGGTGGCAGGCGTTGCCGGAAACGGACAGCTGGAACTCATCGAGGTGCTGACGGGCCTGAGGCCCCTCACCAGAGGGCACATTTTTGTCAAAGGCAAGGACATGAAAGGCCAGAATGCAGAAGCCTTCTTCCAATCTGGCATTGCCCACGTGCCCGAGGACCGCAACCACTACGGCATCGTGCCCAACATGACTGTCGAGGAGAACCTGATTTTGCGGGCCATGAACCAGAACCCTTACTCGAAGGCTGGAATCATGGATTTTGCCGCCATCCGGGAGCATGCCCGGCAGAACATCCAGAAGTACGACATCCGCACCCCCACAGCAGACACCCGTGCAAGGCTCCTCAGCGGTGGGAACGTGCAGAAACTCATTCTGGCCCGCGAACTTGAAAGCAACCCGGATGTGCTCGTGGCGGCCCACCCCACTTATGGTCTCGACATCGGGGCAACCACCCAGGTGCATCAGCTTTTGCTGGAAAAACGGGCACAGGGCATGGGCATTGTGCTGGTCAGTGAAGACCTCGATGAACTGATGAACCTTTCGGACCGCATTGTGGTGATTTTTGCCGGGACCTTCACTGGAACCCTCACACGCGCCGAATTCCAGCGTGAGAAACTCGGCCTGATGATGGCAGGTGAAGCATGAAGACCATTGCTGGTTTTCTGGTGCAGGAACGCAAAGCCCCCAGCACCCGCTGGACCTTGCTGCTCTCTCTGATCAGCATTCTGGTGGCCCTGGGACTGCTTGCAGTGGTGTTCTCCATGTACGGGATCAGTCCGGTGAAGGCGTTCCAGAGCATCTTTACTGGAACCCTGACGGACTGGACCGGGTTTTCTGCAGTGCTGCAGAGAACGATCCCCCTGCTCCTGATCGGGGTTGGACTGGTGCTCGCCTTCAGGACGCTCTTTTTCAACATCGGGGCAGAAGGGCAACTGCTGATCGGGGCCACCGCTGCTGCCGGAATGGGCCTTTTTGTGCCCATGCCTGATGTGCTGCGCCTTCCCGCCATGATCCTGGTGGGATTTCTGGCCGGAGCAGCGTGGGCCTTTGTGCCTGCCCTGCTGAAACTCAGGTTGCAGATCAACGAGGTCATCACCACCCTGATGCTCAACTACGTGGCGATCAACCTGGTGAACTACCTGATCAACGGCCCCTGGAAAGGCAAAACCGCCTATGGTTACGCCTACACCGACCCCATCCCGGATGCCGCCTGGATGCCCACTTTGCCGGGAACCAACCTGCACTGGGGCACCCTGATCCTTGCGGTGGTCTTTGCGGTGGTCACCTGGCTCATTCTGGGCCGCACCACCGAAGGGTTCAGAATGCGCATCCTCGGTGAGAGCAGTTCTGTTGCCAAATACCTCGGAATGAACACCCTGAAGACCACCTTGCTGGTGATGCTGATTTCTGGGGGGGCCGCAGGTCTGGCAGGGGTGGGAGAGCTGACCGGCATTCACCACAAACTCCTTGACCCCCTGCAGCTCTCGCTCGGGTACGGCTACACCGCCATCATTGTGGCGTGGCTTGCCAGAGGAAACCCCCTCGGTGTGCTGATCACCGCCCCCTTCTTTGGCCTGATCTTCGCTGCTGGAGACGTGATGAAAGTGACCCTGCAGATGCCTTTCCAGATTGTGGATGTGTTCAACGGCATCCTGCTGTTCCTGCTGATTGCCACCGAACCCCTCCTGAGATACAAACTCGTGCGGGCCACACCCCCTGCACTTCCCCACACTCCCAAGGAGCGCACCGATGGACGCTGAAAACTGGCTGGTGGGCATCATTGGCCGTGCCCTTGCTTTCGGAACCCCACTGCTGTGGGCTGCTCTGGGCGAAACCTACGTGGAACGGGCCGGAGTGGTGAACCTCGGGATGGAAGGCATGATGCTGGTCGGGGCCCTCACCGGATTTGCGGTCACCATGGCCACCGACAACCCGGCACTGGGCATCCTGATGGCCGGAGTCGCAGGGGCCGTCTTCAGTGCCCTGCACGCTTTTGTGACCATCACCCTCAGGGCGAACCAGTACGTTTCGGGTCTTGCCCTCACCATCCTGGGCACCGGAGCCACCGGACTGATCGGCAAGGCCTACGAAGGTCAGCCGCTCCTGACCACCCTGGAGAACATCAGCGTTCCCGTGCTGAAAGACATCCCCATCCTGGGACCGATGCTCTTCACAGATCAAAGCGTTTTAACATACCTCGGAGTCCTGATTGGAGTTCTGTTATGGCTGCTGCTGTATAAAAGCAGACTGGGGATCATGCTCCGCTCTGCCGGAGAGAACCCCAAAGCGGTCGATGCCCAGGGCCTGAACGTGACCCTGATCCGCTACGCCGCAGTGATCTTCGGAGGATTCATGGCTGGAATTGCAGGAGGATTCTTCTCGGTGGCCTACCGCCCATCCTGGACGCAGGGCACCACTGGAGGCGTGGGCTGGATTGCCCTCGCCATTGTGATCTTTGGCCGCTGGAATCCCATGTATGTGATGCTTGGTTCGGTGTTCTTCGGAGCCCTCTACGTGCTGAGTTTCCGCCTGCAGGAAAAACTGTCCCCGGACCTCCTCAACATGATGCCCTACCTGTTCGTGATTCTGGTGCTGATCCTCACCGCAATCGGCAAAAAAGGCTCTGGTGGTGTGCCCGAAGCCCTCGGGACCCCCTACCGCCGGGGAGAACGCTAGAATGGGAAGGTCCCGACAGGCTTTCCTGTCCCCCTGTTCCGCACAATTCAATGAGGCCCCATTCCCAAGGAGGAAGGTAATGAAGAAAGCTGCTGCACTCGCCCTCACCGTTGCCCTGGTCAGCTCTGCCCAGGCTGCAGACAAACTCAAAGTCGGCTGGATCTACATTGGCCCCGCCGGAGACTACGGCTGGACCTACGCCCACGACCAGGCCCGCAAGGAAGTTGAAAAGACCCTCGGTGTGGAAAACCTGATCGTCGAGTCTGTTCCTGAAGCCCAGGCTGTGCCCTACATCGACCAACTCGTCAAGCAGGGGGCCAAGGTCATCTTCGCCACCAGCTTCGGGTATGGTCCTTCTGTGAAGGAAGCCGCCAAGAAATACCCCGACGTGATCTTCGGCTGGGCCACCGGTGTGGAGCGCGGACCCAACATCGCCAACTACATGGCCGACTTCTACCAGATCTACTACCTCAACGGTCTGATTGCTGGAGCCCTCACCAAGAGCAACAAGGTCGGATACGTTGCTGCTGTGCCGATTCCTGAAGTGAAACGTCACATCAACGCCTTCGCCCTCGGGGTGGCCGCAGCGAATCCCAAAGCCACCGTGAACGTCACCTGGCTCAAAGGCTTCTACGACCCCAACGGTGCCAAAGAAGCCACCGAAAGCCTGATTGCCCAGGGCGTGGACGCCTTCGCCTTCACTGAAGACACCCCCACCGTGTCCCAGGTGGCCGACAAGAAGGGCCTCCCCAGCTTCGGGCACTACAGCCCCATGCTGAAATATGCCCCCAAGACCATGGCCTCTGGTCAGCTTGTGGACTGGAGCATCTTCTACACCGACTTCCTCAAGAAAGTCCAGAACGGCACCTACACTGCCAAGAACCTGCAGAACGTCGACTACTGGCAACTGCTCGGGGACAAAGCCGTGATGATGGGTGCAGACGAAAAAACCCTCATCAACCCCGTCTACAAGGCCAAACTGCAGAGCGTCAAGGTCAAAACTGCTGACCTCGGGACCCTCAGCGTGTACGACCTGGTGCTGAAGCGTCTGGCCCAGATGAACAAGAAGAAGCCCACCTTTGACCCCTTCAAAGGCCCCATTGTGGACCGCAAAGGCAAAACTGTGGTCACCAAGGGCAAGATTCCCAGCGTGAAGGAACTCACCAGCATGGAGTGGGCAGCCAAAAACGTGGTTGGAAGCTGGCCCAACGAACCCAAGTAAGGATTTCTTTTATGCATCAGGGGCGAGCCATCGGCCCGCCCCTACAGAATCCCCCGGGTGTTGGGGGATTTGTCATGTGTGATTGGCAGTTACTGCCCGAACACCTTCGCAATGGCGGCCACCGCGCACTGCTCGTCCAGATGGCCTCCGGGTGCGCCACCGACGCCCACGGCACCGATCACTTCATTGCCTGCACGGATGGGAACCCCTCCGGCTAGCACCAGAAAACCAGGGATGTCCGGGAGGTACTGGGCAGCAGCGTTCTTTTGCACATTTTCCAGCACCGCAGAGGTCAGGTTGCGGGCAGAGACGGAAGTGAAAGCCTTGGCCTTGCTGGCCTCGATGGTGTGGGGGCCAGCTCCATCTGCACGGGCCACGGCGACCACCAGACCGGAGCGGTCCACCACGGTGGCAGAAACCAGATAACCTTTGGCCTGACATTCAGCCACAGCTTGCATGGCAATGGTGTTGGCAGCAGCCAGGGAAACATTCTGGGTGGTGACGGTGTTCTGGGCAAAGGCAATGGTGGAAGCAGCAACCAGCAGGGTCAGGGTGTATTTCAACATGTTCAATCTCCTTGATGAACATGTTAAAAACTTTGCTCCAGAGATGAAATTCGGTCCTTTACGGTCTGGCATCCGTAGTTTTACGGATGCAGGGCATTGAAGTAAAGGCGGATCAGCTGTGCCAGCGAGGAAACCTCCAGCTTCTCCATGATGTGGGCACGGTGGGTTTCCACGGTGCGTGGGGAAAGCCCCAGGTCTTTTGCCACCTGTTTGCTGGAGAGCCCTTCCAGCATGCCTTCCAGCACCTCTTTTTCTCTGGGAGAGAGCTTGTCCAGCAATTCTCTGGCCTGCTGGGTGGAGGCCAGTTTCTCGCGGGTCTGGATGTGATGCCGCACCGCTTTCTGCAAGGCATCGATCAGTTGCTGCTCGTCGATGGGTTTCAGCAGGAACTCTGCTGCACCGTTCAAAAAGGCCCGCCTGCACAGCTCCACGTCACCATGCCCGGTCATGAAGATGATGGGGAGGTCGATGCCCCTGTGTTTCAGTTCTGCCTGCACCTGCAGGCCACTCATGATGGGCATGCGGATGTCCAGAATCAGACAGCCCACCGGGTCGGGATCGAATTCGGCAAAGAACGCTATGGGGGTGCTGTAGGTTTTCACATGCAGACCGATGGTCTGGATCAGAAATTCGAGGGCTTCGCGCACCGCCTGATCGTCATCAAGCACATGCACAAGGGGATGGTCTGTGGGGGGGTCAGTGGACATGCAGTTCCTCCTGAAAGACCGGCAGGGTGAGGGTGAAAAGGGCCCCTCCATCGGGATGGTTGCCTCCCGAGAGCTCTCCATTCATGCTCTGCATCAGGGTGCGGGACAGGGACAGCCCGATCCCCATTCCGTCTTTTTTGGTGCTGTGGAAGGGCAGAAACAGGTGCTCTAAGGCCGAATCAGAGAGTCCTGGACCGTGGTCACGGACAGAGAGCAGCAGCTGTGATCCCTCTGTCCTGGCCTGAAGCGTGATTTTCCTGTCTGATGCAGGCGTGTCCTGCAGGGCCTCCATGCTGTTGCGGATCAGGTTGTGCAGCACCTGTTCAAGCTGGATGGGGTCTGCCTCCACAGGTGGAGCCTGAGACAGATCAATGTTCAGCTGAATGTGCCTGCTCTGCAAATCAGCTTCCAGAAGCTGCACCAGACGGGCCATGAGTTGCTGCAGGTTGACCCGCACAGCCACGAGGGGTTGCCGGGTGAGTTGTGCCCTCAGGCGCTGGATGATCTCGCCTGCCCTTTTGGCCTGCGTCACCGTGCGTTCCAGTGCCGTGCGGGCCAGATCCATTTCGCCTTCCTGCAGAACCCTCAGGGCCCCCTGGCTGTGGCTGAGGATCGCCGTGAGCGGCTGATTCAACTCATGGGCCATGCCTGAAGCAACCTCCCCGGTGGTGTTGATGCGCATGACATGGCTGAGCAGGGCCTCGTGTTCCTTGAGTTTGCGTTCGCTTTCCTCAAGGGCGTGCAGCATCCTCTGGCGGAAAGGCCCCAGATCCCTGAGGACCAGCACGGCCCCGGACTGGTCAGGCAGAGGGGAGAGGCTGCCCTCGATGTGCCTGCCCTGCAGAATCAGCCCATCAGGCAGTTCCATGAAAGCAGGATGCTGCCAGAAGTGCTCAAGCAGTGTCGCCAGAGAGGGCCCCTCTTCAAATTTGATCTGCTCCAGCAGGACACTTCCAATGAGAGGGCCTGCACCGTTCAGGAGGGTCTGGGCTGCAGGATTGGCATACACGATGGTGTGGTTGCGGTCAAAGGTGATCAGGGCATCATCCACAGCACTCAGGACCACCTGTGCCCGTTCCTTTTCGCTTTGCAGGGCCTGTTCTGCCTCAAAGGCCAGGCGTCTGGCGGTCAGGACCGTCTGCAGTCCGCGTCCTGCCACATAAGCCAGCAGCAGGATCAGGAGACCTGTGCCCACCATCTGGCCCACAGAAAAATCCCTGAAAAGCACCGCCTGATGCACCGTCAGCACAAAAGGCTGGGAAGCCGAGCCCAGAACTTTTTCCACCTGCAATTCTGTAAGATCAGACACTGGATCTTTTGATGGCACCTCCAGCAGCAGTTTTCGCTCTGGCGTTTGCAGGGTGAAAGTGGCTCTGGACATGCCTTCCCCTGGCCTGAGTAACTGGTTTGGATCGATCCACAGCTGTACCCTTCCATCCGTGCTGGTGGTGCGAGACAGCAGGTAACTGTGTTCAGTGGTGTTCTTCTGAAAAAGCCACTGGCAATCCAGGGTGCAGAGCTGCACCCCTGAGATCTGCGGGTAGCGTCCGGTCAGGGCCTGCACAAAAGTGCCCAGTTGCCCCTCGCTGAGGCCCAGTTCCACAGAGATGGTCAGGCTGTCCAGAATGGCGTCGTGTTGCTCTGCACGCTGGGAAAGCACCCGATGCAGGATGCGTGCCTCGGTGTCAAACCCTTCCTGCAGTTCTGCATGGCGCTGCTGGCCCCAGAGCACCACCACACCTGCCCACACCAGCAGTCCCAGCAACAGGGACAGGACATCGGTTCGGGTGATTCTGCGGGACATACTGGCAGTATAAGCCGCCCATCAGGGTTCTGAATCTGAGGCAGGTGCTGCAACACCGATGGCAGCTCAGCAATTGCCCTGATGGTGCTCTCTGGCTCTGTCAACCCTACTGCGTTTATCAGTGAAACAAGAGGATTCGAAAGAATCCTCTTGTTTCAAAATCGCCCTTTCAGCCTTTAAACCTCTTATTTCTCTGTCAAATGCTCTAAAATGATCAGGCATCACATGAAAACCATCAAACAAATTTTTCTGTTGATCCTCGTTTATCTGCTTGGGATGCTCACTTTTTACCTCTTCAGCCGGACCACCTACACCGGAATGACGGCGACACCTGAGATGGTGCGCTGCCTCTCTTATTACAGGATTCCCTTTTATTTCAGTGAGAATCAGCGTCAGGTGTTTTTCTCCAGGAAACGCCTGGATCAGGTGAACACCTTCTGCTCCTGACCCTGGCAGATGGGTTAAATTGACGTATGTACACTTTCCGGGAAGCTGCCAGTCAGAGCGCAGAAGAAGTGGGGCAAGAAGGCCTGAGGCTCGCAAAGCACCACCTGAAGATGGCCAGAGGGTTCATTCTCAGCCCCCGTTATGAAGAAACGTTTTATGCCAGCAACAACTTGCCAGAGCAGCTTCGCAAACTGTTTTCGGGCATCAACCCGAAGCGTGTGGATGAGGACGCTCTGGAAGTGGCCTGCGAGAAGGCCCAGAAGCTGATGGTCGAGAGCTACCTGCTCGATGACCCCATCCAGCGCATCTACCTGGCCCTGAAAAACTCTGAACTCACTGGACGACCTGTGCATGTGCGGCGTCCCGATGACCTGCACATCGAGGCCACCGAGACCACCTATCCGGGCCGTGAAGTTCTGCTGGCCCTCAAGAAACTGTGGGCCAGAGACTGGGATTTTGAGCAGGTGCTGGATCGGCTGGACAGCAAAGGCCACATTGGCATCGATGCCCGACCTGCGTTCATTCTGGAAGGCCTGAAGCCTGAACTTGACACTGCCCTTTCTGCCGAGTGGGGTGGGAAAGTCTACACCGCTTTTGGTGAAGTGGTGGGATTTCTGCCCTCCTGACCAAACTCACAATCTGTGCGCCCAGCACGGGACAGGATGAGGGATGTCCGATGATTCTTCCATTCAACTGTCCCGTCCTTTGAATATTCTTGCCGTCTCTGGAAGCCTCAGGAAAGCATCCAGCAACAGCCTGCTGGTGCAGGCCATTCAGCATCTGGCCCCTGCAGGTGTGGCCATTGAAGTCTGGGACGATCTGGACGCCTTGCCCCACTTCAACCCTGATCTGGATGTGGAAGATGCCCCTCGCATTGAAGCCGTGCAGTCCTGGCGTGAAAAAGTGAAGTCTGCGGATGGGGTGGTCCTGTGCACCCCGGAATACGCCGCAGGTGTCCCGGGTTCCTTCAAGAATGCTCTGGACTGGCTTGTGGGATCAGGGGATCTGGCAGACCGTCCTGTTGCAGCGATCAGTGCCTCACCCTATCCCACAGCAGGTGAGCATGCCCACACCTCCCTGATGCTCACCCTGGGCATGCTCGGGGCCAGGGTTCCTGAGGGGGCACAGTTGAAAATTGGCCTGATCAACAGGAAAATCAGCCCTCAGGGAGAAATCATTGATCCAGAATTGAAAGAAGCCCTGAAAAAAGTCCTGTTTGTGCTTGCTGAGAGCGTGATCGGGCAGCCTGTTTAAGCTCCGGGCAGGTTTTGCTCTGGCAGGTTCTGGATGGGACCCGAATACTTGATTTCTCCGTTTTCCAGCACCATCGCATGGGTCAGGAATTCAGGCAGGTCCAGGGTGTGGTGCGCAATGCAGATGAATTGCGTTCCGTGCGTTGCAAGTTGCCCCAGGGCTTCTGTGAACAGCATTTTGGCATCGGCATCCAGGTAATCGAGGGCTTCATCCAGAATGATCACTTTCGGGTTTCCGACCACAGCACGGGCAAGCAGAACCTTCTTCATCTGGCCCTGCGAGAGGATGGAGGCGGGTTTCTCTGCAATCTCCTGAAGCTGCAGCAGTTCGATCACCTGTTCCAGACGGGCTTCCTGTTCATTGCTCAGGGGATCGTGCCTGCCCACAAAATCAAAAAATCCAGAAGCAATCACAATGCGGGCCGGAACATTCAGTTTGTGGCGGTGCTGCTGGTCTCCGGCCACCAGGGCAAATTCCTTTTTGGACACCCAGGCAGAGACCTCCTGGCCGTGGTGCAGCACCTTCCCGCCATAAGCAGGGTAAAGCTCCTTGCGAATCAGTTTTGCCAGGGTGCTTTTTCCTGATCCATTCGCTCCCAGAATGGCCCAGTGCTCCCCTTCATGCATTTCGAACCGGATGTTCTTCAGGACCAGTTGCTCTTCACGATAGGTCTCCGGGCAGTCCACAGAGACCAGCACCTTGCCGCTTTGCTGCACCTGCACCCCGTGGCCCCACATGGGAGGGGTTTTCATTTCTGGACGGCCCACCTCCAGATGTCCCTGCTTCAGGGTCAGTGCATGTGTGGTGAAAGGGAGTTCCTCGGTGGTGCGGTGGGTGCTGTAGAGGATGGTGGTGCGGTGAGCGACATCTTCCAGCACTTTCTTGAGGAATGCACGAGAGGGCGTGTCCACCCCTTCAAAGAATTCGTCAAGCAAGAGCACCTGAGGTTTTCCGATCAGGGCACGGGCCAGCAGCACCCTGCGCCGCTCTCCCTGGGACAGCATCCGCACATCCCGGTTCTCCAGGTGGGTCAGCCAAAGCTGTTCCAGCAAATGGTGGGCGTGCACTCGGTCTGCTTCTTCAATGTGCTGGTACAGCAACTGGCTCTGAAAAAGCCCGGTCAGCACCACCTGCAGGGCACTCTGCTCCCAGTCCTGCAGCAGGTACCAGTCCTGCGCTTCGGGAGAGACCAGAGCAATGCGTTCCCTGGCCTGAATGGGGCTCTCGGTGGGCGTGCCTGTGAGGTTGTACTGCCTCAGACCCCCATGTTCGGGCCACAGGTCCCCCCGCACCAGTTTGAAGAAGGTGCTCTTGCCTGCACCATTGGACCCATAAATGGCCCAGTGCTGGCCCGGTTCCAGCGTCCAGTTCAGGTCATGCAGGACCCGCTGGTTTTGCAGTTTCACATGGACATGTTCAAGCAAAAGGAGGGGAGAGGACATGGTTTTTACACTGTAACGTGATTTGTGGATTTGAGGGGCAGGATGTGCAGGTTAAAGGCAGAAGGGAGAAGGCAGAATCTGTTACCACCAATGTAGGGGCGAGGCATGCCTCGCCCTCTTGCCAGAAATCTCGAATGACACCTGTAGGGGCGGGCCGTCGGCTCGGCCCATATTTGCAGAAATCTTCATCTGGACTCTGGGATGATTCACGGTTCCCTGAAAGGTCAGGACTGATCTTTCCCTCTCGCATTCTCAGAGGTCAATGTGCGGGCCAGATCCAGCAGGTGTTCATCAAGACTGGACAGTTCAGGGCTGTCTTGAGGGTCGAGGAGGCGTTGCAGGGCGAGCCCATCTGCAAGGGCCATCAAGAGACTGGCGACACTGCGGCTCTGGTTGGGGTTCAGGGTGGTGGAGTGCTGCAGTTCTGCGGTGATCTTGTCCCGGATGGCCCGGTAGACCCCTTGCAGGTCAGTGTGGATTTCTGTGGAGTGGCGGCTCTGGCCGATGGCTTCATAGCAGGCGTAGGAGGCTGAGCCCTCTCGTTCGAAAACATCCAGGTAGTTGCGGATGCCAGATGCAATGAAAGTGCTGTTGCTGGTTTCCGGGTGGGGCCTCTGCAGGAGGGGGGTGAGCCACTCTTCGTAGTTTTTCATCAGGGCCGTGTTCAGGAGCTGTTCTTTGGACCCAAAGTGGTACCCGATGGAGGCCAGATTGGTGCCAGAAGCGGCCACCAGGTCCCTTGCCGTGGTGTTGGCATAGCCTTTTTCGGCAAGGCACTGCTTTGCTGCGGCAATCAGGCGGTCCCGGTGGTTGCGGTTCATGTTGACGATTCTAGCAAAGTCTGGCATCCTGAGATCACTGACTTATACAAACGTATAGTTAGAAATGGGGGGATGTTCGGGTTAGGCACAATGGCCTACTCCCAAAGTCGGAAGTGCTTTTCACAGTGCAGCAGCATACTTGAGACATCCGTGTACATTGGAGGACTTTATGACGAGAACCATGACGCAACCGCAGTCCAGTTCGGCTCCAAACACCATCGACTGGACGTTCACCCTGGCTTCTCTGTGGTTCGTGGCAGGGCTGTATCTGGATGGCTGGGCACACACCCATGTTGCAGAACTCGAAACCTTTTTCACGCCCTGGCACGCTGTTTTGTATTCCGGATTTTTTGCCACCTTCCTGTGCGCTGCCTACGCCTTCTGGCAATCCAGAACCCGCCCGGAACTGAAAGCCTACCGCCTGGCCTTCTTTGCAGGGCTGGTCTTCATGGCTGGTGGTGTGCTCGACCTCTTCTGGCACACGCTGCTGGGCATTGAGGCCAACATTGCTGCCCTGCTGAGCCCGCCTCACCTGCTGCTGGCCACCAGTGGTTTCCTGATCGTGACGAGTCCTCTCAGGGCCGCCTGGAACCGCAGCAAACCCAACGTCACCGCCATGATCTCTCTGGCGATCACCTACGCCCTCTTGACCTTCTTCACCATGTACACGGTGCCCCTGCTGCAAGGCACAGGGGTTGATGGCATGTGGCAGAGCAAATCAAACGGCGTGATGGGCGTGCTGCTGTCCTCTGTGGTGATGTCCGGTGTGATGCTGTTCTTCATGCGCAGATGGACCCTGCCTGGTGGTGCCCTCCTGCTGGTCCTGCTTCCCGCACAACTCGGTCTGGTGGTGCTGGACCGCATCACCCCTGACGTGATCCAGCTCTATTACCTGACCGTCATCGCAAGTTTGCTGGTGCTGGAAATCCTGCGCAGCATCCTGCAGCCCTCGGTCAAGCGCATTGCTGCTTTCCGCAGCATGGCCTTCCTGATTCCTGCCGTGTTCAGCCTGTCCTACTTTCTGGCGGTTCAACTGACTGGACGCATGGGATGGGAAATCCACCTGTGGCTCGGGGCCATCTTCGGTTCTGGCGTGATGGGCCTTCTGCTGTCCTACCTGGTGCTGCCTCCAGAAGTCACACCCGAAGCGGCGTAGGCCTCAGTTTCCCGCGCTTCACCACACCCCAGGTGAGGCCCACGCCTGAGAAGTGCAGCCAGTGCCAGCCATCCGGTGCATTCACATCCACACTTTCACCAAATTCAAGTTTGAATGCTTCTGCCGCTCCCACCTCCAGGGGGCGGCTCACCTGTTTGAGGGTCAGGTGGTGGGCCAGGGCCTTGGCAGGCACAAACCGCTCAAAGCGCACCTCTCCCAGATAGATTCCAGGAGCAGGCACCTTCAGACCGGACAGTGAAGGCAGGTGCTCCCGGACCAGATACAGGTGTCCTGCACGCTCGGTGACCACTCCATCAAGCTCTCCCAGAAGGTGCCCTCTGCGGAACTCTTCCCACACCTTCAGGGCAGGCTTGCTGACCTTCGCATGCTCCTCATAGCTGAAGTCGCCCTCCTCACCATCGGTGCGAACCAGTTTCGCCATGAAGTGCCCTTCACCTTCCAGCCTGTGAGGGAACAGACGGGCAGTCTCAGGGAGACCAAATCCCTCAGCAAAGCCCGGGTGCAGGTGGGCAGAATCCAGCTGAAATTCAGGATGCTTTCTGAGGAACTGCTCGATCACCTGCTCATTCTCTTCAAGCGAGAAAGTGCAGGTGGAGTAGACCAGCGTTCCCTCTGGAGCGGTCAGGGTGGCCGCCTGCTCGATCAGGTCCTGCTGCAACCTGCCCAGACGCTCCGGGGTGCTTTCTCGCCACTCTGAGAGGGCCTCAGGGTCCTTGCGGAACATGCCCTCCCCAGAACAGGGGGCATCCAGCACCACCACATCAAAAAGCCCTTCCCATTTGCGGGCGATGCGGTCCAGCGGATTGTTCAGCACCGTGGTTCTTGCTCCCCAGCGCTCCACGTTTTCCATCAGTTTCGGGACCCGGCTCTGGGTGAATTCGTTGGCGACCAGCACCCCCTGACCCTCCATGAAACTGGCGAGGTGGGTGGTCTTGCCCCCTGGCGCAGCACACAGGTCAATCACCCACTGGCCCGGTTTTGGAGCAGCAAGTTCAGCCACCGCCATGGCACTGGGCTCCTGCAGGTAAAACCCCCCTGAGATGAAGAAGGGATGGGTGCTGGGCCTGGAGTCACTCTGGTAGTAATACCCCCACTCTGACCACGGCACCGCACCTTCCAGAAAAGGCAGGCTCTGGACCTGCTCGGAAGACAGTTTTGCAGGATTCACCCGCAGACCCAGTGCTCTGGGCTGTTCCAGTGCCGCCCGGAACGCGGGATAGTCCTGGCCCAGCAGGCGTTGCATGCGGGATTCAAAAGGCTCGGGAAGTTGCACGTTAACAGGATAAGGGATGGAGGGGGAGAAAAGGCCGAGGGCCAAGAACCGAGGGCAAGTCAGAAAAGCTTTTGCTTTAGCATCTGGTTGTTGACTGCCAGCTTTGGCAATAGCACCTTATGCTCTCGGCTGCTCCCACAGCATCACCCTCTGCCCCGTCCTTGCACTTTCCAGTGCCCCAAACACCATCTGCATGCTTTTGATGTTGTCGGTGCACACGGTCTCTGGGTCGCGCCCCTCGATCAGGGCCTCAAACATCTCGTCCAGGCACCCGAAATGGCCTTCCCGACCCTGCCAGCTGTCCTCGGCTTCAACGCGTTCGAGATCCCGCTGGAAGGCTTGCTGCTCAGGGTCTTTGACCTTTTCAGCATAGAGCTGCTCTCCGTCCCAGATGGCAGTGCCGAGGCTGCCCATCACGCGCCACTGGGCTTCCCAGGAAGTCTGCACCCCTTCAGCGCACCATGAACCGTTGTAGGTGAAGACCGATCCATCCGACATCTCGAAGATGCACACTGCTGCAGCGTTCCCCTGATACCAGGAGCCTTTTGGGTTGAATTCATGGCAGTACACAGATACAGGATCGGCCTGCAGGATGAATCTGGCCTGATCGAAGGTGTGAATGGCCATGTCCAGGATCAGGGGGCTGTCCATCAGGTCCCGGAAGCCTCCGAAGTGTGCCCCGATGAAGAAGCTGGCGGTGGCAAATCCAGGGGTACCAATCTGGCCGGAGTGCACAATGTCCCGGAAGGCCCGGATGGGTTTGAGGTAGCGGCGGTTTTGCATGATGGCGTAGGTGCGGCCTGCTTTCTGTGCAGCTTCCATCATGATGCGGGCATCTTCCAGGGAGGAGGCCATTGGTTTTTCACCGAGCACGTCACATCCTGCAGCGAAAGCAGCGAGGGCAATGTCCTTGTGGGCATCTGGGATGGTGATGTCAAAAACCAGGTTGGCATCCACCTGTTGCAGGGCATCTTCCAGGGTGGTGAAGATCGGGCAGGCGAGCTGGAACTTCTCCTTCATTTTTTCTGCGGTCTGGGGGTAAAGGTCCACCAGAGCGACGATGGTGGTGTCTTGACGTTGCCGGGCGTACTCCACCCAGGTGTGGGCCATGCTGCCGCAGCCTGCAATGATGGTTTTGAAGCGTGTCATGGGGGTCCTTTCGAGGCGGAAGTGAAATTCTGCCTGTCCATTCAGAGTGTCGAATCGATTCTCCAATTCTAAAACCACAACACAGGGACTGTAAGGGGAGCATCCATATCCTTTCCGTTGAATCTATACATCAGACGGGTTTTCACTCTGCAAGCCAGCCCACCAAAGGCCGACTTTGAAGCTTTGCTCAAGCTCCGGACTTCAGGATTCCTTACATCTTGCCTGTGCCAGACCGAAAATACTGTGCAGTACCATGACAAGCATCACACGGGAACTTCAGGACTGCTACTACCGTCGAGAAGGCCACTCGCTGGACACCTTCTGTTACTTTCTGCCAGACGGTGAACCCCTCACCGAAGAGGAGGAAATTGCCCGTCTGAATGCACTGGGCATCCCTCCTGCCTACACGGATGTTTTTGTTTCTCCTGACCCGGAAGCTGCACTGCAGGCTTTTGGCCGGGACAAAGCAGGCCGCCTGCAATACCGTTACCACAGTGACTTCATGCAGAAAAATGCAGAGGAAAAATGGAAGCGGCTCGGGAAATTTGCAGATGCCCTGCCCCTCCTGCGCACCGAGAGTGCCCGTGACCTGAAACGCAGCACCCTGCACCCCCGCAAAGTCCTTGCCCTGATGACCCGACTGCTCTACATTGCCCGTTTTCGGGTGGGCTCAGATTGTTACGTCCAGCAGCACAAAACCTATGGCCTCACCACCCTGCTCAAAAGACATGTGAAGGTGGAAGGCAGCACCGTGGAATTCAAATTCAAGGGCAAGCACAGCATCTGGCAGCACAAGGTCACCACCGACCAGACCCTGGCCCGCAACATGGTTCGCCTCAAGGAACTGCCTGGAGCATTCCTCTTCAAGGCCGAAACAGAACAGGGCATTGTGCGCCTGCATTCCCATGACCTCAATGCCTACATCCGCGAGGTGATGGGGCCTTTCACCGCCAAGGATTTCCGGACCTGGGGAGGAACTTTGCTTGCTGCCGAATTCCTGGCAGAAGTGGGACTGCCCCAGAGTGAGCGCCAGGCCCGCAAGAACCTCACCGAGTGCGTGAAAGTGGTTGCTGCAGACCTTGGGAACACCCCGGCAGTGGTGCGGGGTCACTACATCTCCCCGAAAGTCTTTGACGTGTATCTGGAAGGCCGGATTCTGGACGATTTCAAGCTGAGAAACCAGATCAACAGCGAAGCACACCTCACCGAGTCAGAACTGGCCTTGAAGCGCCTGCTCAGGGCCAAAACCGGCGCTTCAAAATAGGGTTCAGAGGGTGCAACTGGAAGGCTGGGTTTTCAGACGCTGGTACGAAAGGGAAAGCAATTTGCCCTGCTGGATCTGGTAGGCCACTTTCACGCTGCCATAGGTTTTGCTGAAGTTCAGATTGCTGTTCTGGGCTGCCTGCATCATGTGGTCCATGGAAGCAGCAGAAGGTCCAAAATTCAGACACAGGCTTGCCATGCGCAACACTGCATTGAAGACCTTTTCTCCCTGGCTTGAGGGGAGATTCTGCAGCTTCAGGACCTGCAGTTTCTGGATCTGGTGGTTTTTTTGCAGGGCCAGTGCCCGCACTGTGATGTTCTGAGAGGGAGTGCCAGGAAAGGAGACCCTGTAATCCGCCTGCACCTCTGTGCTGCTGACGGTCCTGATGGTTCCACGCTGGATTTTCAGCCCCTGATCGTTCAATTGCTCAAAATTCAGGGCATGGGCCATCGAGAAACAGGACAGGACCAGCAGAAGCACAAAATGCATGGAAGCATGGTATCTCAGATCCAGCCTTCTCCAAAGGGCTCAGGTTCCAGCAGGTGGGTGCCTGAGAACTGCTGGATGCGCAGGATTTCTTTTTCCACACGCTGACGCTGCTCGGGATCATGTTGCCATTGTCCGAGCAGGGCATCTGTTTCGTAGGTCAGGCAGAAGTACTGGATGTTTTTGGGCAGGAAACACTTGAGCTGCATCAACACCCTTCTGCTGTGCTGCCATTTGCTGATCACCAGCATGCTTCTGAGATTCACAATGCTGTGACTCCCGTGGAATTTCAGGAGTTCAGCGAAGCCGTAGACCACATTCTCCAGGGTGGTCATCGACTGGTTTTCCAGAAGGATGCGCTCTGGAGAAATGCCATGTTCCAGCAGGAACTTCTGGTGCCTCTCAGCTTCGGTTAAACCATCTTCACCTCTTTTGCCCCCCGTCAGCAGAACTTGAGAGATTCGTTCACTTTCAAGCAGAGGAAGAACCTTCTGCACCGGAGCAAGGAACCGGGTTCCAGAGACAAAGGCCACATCTGCACGGTCAAAAGGTGTTTGCATGTTCAGAAAATGCTCAGGACCCTTGAGAATCATGCTTTAAATCCTAAAGTACAACTTTGTTACAGTCAAAAAGGAGCACCTCCTGTGTAGTGAAGAAGGTTCAACATTAAACCCTGTGAGTTTCAGCTGCAAGGAGACCTGTATGAAGAAAAAGCACCTCATGAAGGCCGTCCTCACCCTGAGCCTGCTGGGCTGCCAGATGAATGCAGCCCCGGTATCTCCCAGACTGGTCAGCACCAGTGTGGACGTGCGAGATGGGCTGAACACCGCACCCTTCAATCAGGCCCGCACCCTCAATGTGCCTGAAGGCATGAAGATCGAGGTGGTGGCCCGCGTTCCCGGCGCACGGTTCCTTGCCGTCACACCAGATGGCAATGTGCTGGTGTCCCAGCCAAACACTGGAAAAATCACCCTGCTGCGCTCCTCTGCTGCTTACGCAGCCTCGGACTTCGTGACTGGATTGCAGCGCCCCCACGACATGGTTTTTACCCAGGTTGAAGGCAAGACCTACCTGTATGTCTCGGAGGCAGGCCGCATCACCCGCTCGGAATACCAGAATGGTGATCTGACCCGACGTGCAGCCACAGGGGTGGTGGAGAACCTGCCCACATCCCCCCTGCCAGGGGAAGGGAATTACCGACACCTGCTGAAGAACATCGCCCTTGGGAATGGCAAACTCTATGTGTCCATTGCCAGTTCCACCAACGAGGACCCCAGAGATCTGCAGGTCGAACCCAAACGCGGAGCGATCTACCAGTACGACCTCGACGGCAAAAACGGTCGCCTTTTCGCCACAGGCATTCGCAATGCTGAAGGCCTTGACTTTGATCCTGTGACAGGAGAACTCTGGGCAGTGGTCAACCAGCGGGACGACATCCAGTACCCTTACCATCAGGATTTCGATGGAGACGGTTCGGACGATTACGGCAAGGTGATTCCTGACTTTGTGGACAACAACCCCACAGAGCAATTCATCAAAGTCAAAGATGGAGGGGACTATGGCTGGCCTTACTGCAACCCCATCGCCACCAATGGCAACATGAAGGCCATCACCTACGTTCCAGACGTGACCCGCAATCCCGACAACAGCGTCAAAAACTGTGCCCAGATGACGAAGACCGATCTGGGCATCCAGGGACACTCTGCGCCCCTGGGGCTCACCTTCTGGAGTGGAAACAACGTGCCAGCAGCCTTCAAGAACGGGGCCACCTCTGGACTTCACGGCTCATGGAACCGTCAGGCCTTCACCGGGCACAAGGTCAGCTTCTTCCCCTTCCAGAACGGTGAACCCACCGGAGAACAGGACCTCGTGACAGGCTGGGTTACAGATGCCGTGAACAAGGTGCGCTGGGGACGCCCGGTGGACACCGCTGTCCTGCCCGATGGAAGCCTGCTGATTTCCGACGACCAGAGTGGAACGGTGTACCGTCTGTATCAACCCCTGCCGATGTAAGCCACGAAGCAAACCCTGGGGGCAGCAGTCTGGCTGCCCTTTTTTCATCGGAAATACGTGCGGGACTGCATCAGCAGGGCAAAGCCCGCAGCCATCAACAGCATGGTGATGACCCCCACCGGATAATAGATGTGGCTGTTCAGGAAAGAAAAAGCCGAGGCAATCAGCAGAAAACCGCCCAGAAAAGCCCTGCGCCCCACCAGTTGCCAGTACAGAAACAGCACCACCAGGGAAGCCAGCAGGAAACTCCACACCCCGATCTGGCTCAGGGTGTTGCCTGTGTTGAACAGGGCCAGCACTTCAGAGGACTGGGGATTCAGGTTCTTCTGGACCATGAGTCCGGTGGCAATCCCGGCCAGCACATCCAGAGCCCCGTAATAGATGATGTAAAGCATGCCCAGCACCCGGATGGCCCATGCAGAAACGCCAGGAATGCCCGAGGCAAGCCACCACAAATTGACCCCCAGCATGGGGAAAAGCAGCAGCAGGAACAGGTGCAGCGTGGTCCAACTCTGTGCATTCATGCGGTTCAAATCATGCGGATGGAAGAGACCCAGCAAAGCCAGCAGCAGCGGAGAAAGCGCGATCCCGATGATGGGCCAGATGCTCTTTTGACTCATATGCTCTTATCATGTCACGTTTGGGAAAAAAGACGGTGGATTGCGCAGAAACGTCCTTCAATGTGAACCAGGACCAGCTGTATCCAGGCAATAAAAAAGACGGACCTCTGTCCGTCTTTTTTATTGCAGAACTTCAGCCGATCTGCTCACGCCCGCCCAGGAAAGGACGCAGGGCTTCCGGAATGCGGATGGAGCCATCTGCCTGCTGGTGGTTTTCCAGGAAGGGCACCAGAATTCTTGGGCTGGCAATCCCGGTGTTGTTGAGGGTGTGGGGGAACTGCATCTTGCCGTCTCTGTCCTTGTAGCGGATGTTGGTGCGGCGGGCCTGCCAGTCTCCCAGGTTCGAGCAGGAGTGGGTTTCGCGGTACTTCTGTTCGCTGGGCACCCAGGTTTCGATGTCATACATCCACACCTTGCCTGCCCCCATGTCCCCGGTGCAGTTCTGGATCACCCGGTAAGGCAGTTCCAGTGCCTTCATCAGGGCTTCTGCATTGGCAAGCAGTTTGTAGAACCATGCCTGCGACTCTTCGATGTCGCCCCTGCAGATCACGTACTGCTCGACCTTCTTGAACTCGTGCACGCGGATCAGGCCCTTCACATCACGGCCTGCGGAACCTGCCTCACTGCGGAAGGCACCTGAGATGGCAGCGTAGGTGAGGGGAAGCTGGTCTTCAGACAGCACGATGTCCCGGTGCAGTTCGTTGGCGGGAACCTCTGCCGTGCCTGCCAGCATCAGGTCCTCGCCTTCAATGCGGTACACCTGGTCTTCACCACCGGGGAAGTGACCGGTGCCTTCAAACGCTTTGCTGCGCACCAGGGCAGACAGGCTCATGGGGGTGAAGCCTCTGCCGGACAGGAAGGTCATGGCAAAGTTCATGAGGGCCATCTCCAGCAGCACCATGTCCCCCTTCAGGAGGTAGGAACGGCTGCCCGAGACATTGCCCACCCGCTCAAAGTCGGCCCAGTCCCTGTTCTGCAGCAGGGTGATGTGGTCTTTTGGCTCGAAATCGAACTGGGGGATCTCGCCTTCGCGGCGGATTTCCACGTTCTCTTCATCGTCGCGGCCCACAGGCACACCTTCCAGAGGAACATTGGGCACTTTCAGCAGCAGCACGCGAAGTTCTTCCTGCTTTTCACGCAGGTCGGCTTCCAGGGTTTTCAGTTCCTCGGAGAGGTCCTTGCCTTTCTGGATCAGGGCAGGGCGCTCCTCGGGGGAAGCTCTGGGCACCAGTTTGGCGTTCTGGTTGCGCTCGGTCTGCCGGGCTTCCACGGTTTTCTTCATCTCGCTGACCTGCTGGTCCACGAGGAGGAGGTCATCCAGGTTCAGGCTCACACGCTTCTGCTGGATGGCTTCACGGACGGTTTCGGCGTTTTCTCGGATGAATTTCAGATCCAGCATCTTGATTCCTATTCAGACACAGAAGGAAACCAGAAAGCATCCTTCATGGTGCTTAATTGAGGGTGCTTATATTTATTCGACCACGCGGGGGACTTTGAAAAAGCCCTCTTCCTGCTCGACGGAGAGGCCCATGGCCGTCTCGTGGGGGAACATGTCGCCCACCACATCGTCCCGGAAGACATTGACCAGATCGATGGGGCGCTGCATCTCCTCAACCCCTTCGGTGTCCAGTTCCTGCAGCTTCTCGAAATAACTGAGGATTTTGTTCATCTCAAGCTGAATCTGTTCGGTTTCCTCTCCGCTGAGCTCCAGTCGGGCCAGTTTCTTGAGGTGTTCCATCTCGGCGGATGTGATCATGAAGGGCATTATACCGAGTTTCAGCGGTGTGGGTTTGCAGGCTGTCTCATCCAGCAGGGCAATCTCCCCAGAGAGGATTCTGTCAGGATTAACGTTATAGAATACCGATATGCCAAAAATGGTCCAGACGGAGTATGGAGAATGGTACGTCCCCTACAGGCCCAGTGCCCTGCGCAACATCATGGGACAGATCTGGTTTCCCTATCTGGCTTTTTTCATTGTCTTTGCCATTTTTGCGATCATGGCTTCCATCACCGAGAAGGTCTACAAGAGGCGTGACCTGATTCAGTCCCGTGAACACCTCCTGCAGGTGTTGCCCGTGCTGGGCAACAGGAATGCTGCTGTGAAGGTGCTGGAATTCACCGATTACGCCTGTGCCTTCTGTTCTGAAGACCATTTCCAGCTCCAGAAGACCCTCAAACCCTACATTGATCGGGGAGAGGTGGCCCTTTTCACCCTCAACGTTCAGAAGCTTGGGGCCCGCAGCAGCATGGGCACCCACCACGAATACTGCATTCAGCAGCATGACCCTGCCCACCTGGGGCTTTTTGCAGACGGTGTGTTTCGGCACAACGGTGGTCTGCTTGAAGAGGAAGTGTACCGCAAGATTTACCAGAACACCGGAGGGACCCGCCTGAAACAGGTGGACGCCTGCCTGAACACCTCCGAGGCCCTCAGGCACGCCAACGCCCAGAAAAGCTATGTGGAGAAACTCGGGGTGCAAAGCATCCAGATCAGTTACGGCTCGGTGGCGATTCAGGACCATGCCATTCGCGACCTGCACCAGCTGGAACGCTGGGTGAAAGAAACGGTGGCCCAGAATGGAAAACTTCCCGCTGAATTCAAGCGGGAAGCGCAGCGCCTTTACTGATTCAGGTCAGCTGGTCTGAATCTGCATTGCTGCCTCCAGAAAACGGTCATTCTCTTCAGGTTTGCCCACAGAAACCCGCAACACTCCTTCCAGCATGAATCCACTGTCCTGCCTGCGCACCAGCACCCCATGGTCAATCAGGCCCTGATAGGCTTCGCTGGCATTGGGGGTGCGAATCAGGAAGAAGTTGGTGCTTGAGGGGTACACCTTCCAGGTGGGGTGTTTTTGCAGGGCCTCAATCATGCGGTCCCGTTCGCTGCACTGCTCATCTGCAATTTTCTGCACGTAACCCGGGTTTTCCAGGGCCACTTCCACGGCCAGGGTGGTCAGGGCATTCACGTTGAAAGCAGAGATCACCTTCTGGAGTTCGGTGGCGAGTTCCACAGTGGTCAGGGCGTAACCCAGACGCAATCCGGCCAGACCCCAGGCTTTGGAGAAGGTGCGGGTGATGATCACATTGCCGTACTTCTCCACGGCATACCGGAAGTCATTCCCACCAAACTGGTAATAGGCCTCGTCGATCACGCTGAGCCAGCCATGCTCTTTTGCGACTTCCAGCAGGGCTTCCACTTCTTCCACGCTGTCCAGTTTTCCGGTGGGCGCGTGGGGCTCGGTGATGTAAAACAGACCAGGGCCACCCTTCTGCAGTTCGGCCTTAAGGGCTTCCACAGGCAGGCTGAAGTCAGGATTCAATGGGACCAGGGTCAGGTCGGATTCCAGAATGCTGGCTTCCAGGGTGTACACCGCAAAAGTGGGTTTCACGGTCAGGACCTTCTGGCGCAGGCCTGCCAGAGAGGTCAGTTGGTGCAGCAGCACATTGCTTCCAGGGGTCACGACCACACCCTCAGGATTCCAGTTTTCAAAATTGCCAATCGCCACCTTCAGGCGGTCGGCGTGCAGGTCCGGGTAACGGTTGAAAGGCAGGGAGAGCATGCGCTCTGCCACCATTTTCTTCAGTTCCAGCGGGAAATCATAAGGATTCTCGTTCTGGTCCAGTTTGACGGGCACATCAATGGCTTGGAAAGGGTAGGCCGGGGTGTCTTTCACCGCTTTACGGATCGACTGCGTCATGGGCAGATTCTAACCCGCCATGTGTGCAGCTTGGCAAGGAAAAAGTCTTGTTGATCCGCCAGTTGAATAGGGTGCAGGTAAGGCAGAAAGCTTAACGGGACGTGACGGCTTCAGGTTTCCAGAACAATTCAATGCCCTCGGAGGCCAGCCAGGCATCCATGTCGTAACCAAAAGCCCCCAGGTTGTTGAGGGTTTTGTGGGCGGTCATCAGGGCAAACTCGGCATTCTCGGCAGAAAGGGTGCCATCCTGCACAGCGTGCAGATACTCGTCGGTGTCCAGGATGCGGGCATGGCTGCCCTGGTACACCAGCAGGTCCAGGTAGTAATCCTCGGTGCACCACTGGTGGCCCTTCTGCTCGATCCGCATGACATCCAGGTAATAATCATGGCTGGCCTTGCAGTCCGGATGGTAATGGAACACATTCACCTGCAGACCCAGCTCAGGGATCAGGTGGGCTTCCCAGTAACGGATTCTGGGATGGTTCTGAAATGGACGGGCCACATACAGACCGAATCCTGTGCGCTGGTAGCGGTCCACCGGACGGACCCCCTTGGGTTCGGTATGCAGATTGAGCCACGTGTCATGCAGACTGACCTTGATGGGATGCATCTTCCCAGTATAGGAAAGCCCTGTGAGGCTGCCACCCCCCTGATGATCAAAATTCCAGCAAATGGTGCAGCACCACTTCACAACATAAAAGCAGAAGCCCTCTGGAAGGACTTCTGCCTGAAGATCTTTGAACGTTACTTGCAGTTTTCAGGTTGACCGACACCTGTAGCCACGTTCAGCGGCTGATCCAGGGTGAGCCACAGGAACTCATTGGGGTCCTTGATGTCCGGGCCACGGCCTCCTTTGCCGTCATAGTTGTTGTCGTTCATCACCAGCAGGGTGGTGGGGTTGATGACCAGCACATCCTCAATGGTCACAAAGGGAAAA
Organism: Deinococcus cellulosilyticus NBRC 106333 = KACC 11606; assembly: GCF_007990775.1. NCBI lineage: Bacteria > Thermotogati > Deinococcota > Deinococci > Deinococcales > Deinococcaceae > Deinococcus > Deinococcus cellulosilyticus. The sequence continues at coordinate 68,873 of NZ_BJXB01000011.1, forward strand.
GTGAAAGTCTCACCGAAACCCGCGAGGTTCTGGGGGTCACGGATGTTCATCAGGTCCACGATGTCCTGCTTGTTCAGCTTGCCCTCGGCATCCAGATCGGTCAGGTTGATCCTGAAGATCTGCTTGAAGGCGGCATCTGAACCCGATTTGTTGTCCCGCTCGATCACCAGGAATTCATTGTCGTTGATCACGGCCATGTCGCCAATGGCATAACCGGGCTCTTCCTTGGTGTAGGTGTGGATCTTGCCCGTGAAGGTTTTGCTGGCCAGATCAAACTCGTAGATGCGCAGGTCGTATTCGCCATCTCCAACCACTGTTTTTTCCAGCAGGGCATACAGTCTGGTTCTGGAGGCATTGATCGCCATGCCTTCAAAACCGCCAGAGGAAGCCAGGTTGGCAAGGCTGGGTTGACCAGGTGCTGGACTTGCAGCCAGCACAGCAGGATTCTGAGGGCTCATCACGAAGTCCTTGCTGGGATCGCTGCCCTGGGCAAAAGTGGGGACCTTGAAAGGGGCCTCCAGCAGTTTTCCAGTGGCATCAAAGTGCAGCAGATAAGGACCGAACTCATCCCCGATCCAGATGTCCCCATTGTTGTCCTGCACAAAAGACTCGATGTCAAAATCTGCTCCGGTGAGCAGGCGTTCTGGAGTGTTCTCATTCACCAGCAGGAAGGGCACTTTTTTGTCAGGGTCACGCAGCTGAATGAAATCCCCGACCTTGACACTGCCCTGGGCGGCAGGGGAGGTCTTGAAGGTGGGTGTCACTGCGTACAGGCGCAGCAGGTAGTCGGCACTGTTGGGTTTGCTGCCAAACCCATTGTCAGGCATCGCCAGATAGGTTCCGCAGGTGCCCGAGAACTGCACGGCACTGAACCCCTGCACAGGTTGACCCTGAAAGCGGGGCACACCACGCACACCCTGACCGTTGAACGCACCACTGGCAGGACCCGCAGCGAAAGTGTCCGCAGGCAGCACAGCGTAACCTGACAGGGTGGTCGCCTGGGCCAGGCCCAGCATGAACATCAGTGAAACAGCAAATTTGCGCATCAAAAATCCCTCCGGAACCCAGTTTTCCCGGAGGGTGTCAATTGCAGTTCAAGGGCAGGTCAGGGGAATGTGAAGCAGCCGAGGGCAAGTCTGAAAAGCTTTTGCATCTGCATTTGTTTGTTGACAGTCGGCTATGGCTACCACACCATATGCTCTTGCTTCTCGGCCTATCTCTTCACACCCACATGCACCGCAGCCAATCCAAAGGAAAGCACCTGATAAGAGGTGGAAAAACCCGCTTCTTCCATCATGCGGCGCAGTTTCTCAGGCTCAGGGAAGGCCATGATGGACTCGGGGAGGTAGGTGTAGGCGTTTTTCTTGCCAGACACCAGGGAACCCAGGGTGGGCAGCACCGTGCGGAAGTAGAACCGGACCAGCATCCCAAAAAATCCGGGTTGGGGTGGGGGAAACTCCAGGATGACTGCGCGGCCTCCGGGTTTCAGGACCCGGTGGAACTCCTGCAGACCACGCTCGTAATTGGCAAAGTTGCGGAAACCAAAAGCGCAGGTCAGGGCATCAAAACTGTTGTCTGCATAAGGCAAATTCAGGGCATCCCCTTCTTCAAGGGTGATGTCGATGTGCTGCTGTTTCGCTTTCAGGCGGCCCACTTCCAGCATGGCAGGGACAAAATCAGAGCCTGTGACCTGAACACTGGGGAGGGCTTTTTTGAGCATCAGGGCAAAGTCTGCCGTTCCCGTGGCCACATCCAGCACGCTGGCAGGACGGTTCTGCAGGGCCAGCTGGGTGGCGGTTTTGCGCCACGACTGATCGACACCCAGACTCATCAGGCGGTTGAGCAGGTCGTAACGGGGCGCGATGCTGCTGAACATCTCCTGGACCTGCCGGGGTTTCTCCTGGGACTCGCCCACCACGGGCTTGACATCTTTCACAGCGTTTAGCCTAGCACATGGGTGGGGGACGAATGTTGGTTGGGGATGCTGAGGAAAGATCCCCCCTGCCTTGAAGGGTGCTTTGCACCCCAAGGCTGTCCCCCCTTCGGTAAAGGGGGACAGCTTCGAGCTTGCGAGAAGCAGGGGGATCTGCCTTCAGTGCCCCAACAGGAGGTTCACCGGATAAAACGGTAATCCTGAATCCCCAGCACGTATTGCGCCATCAGTTCGATGGTGTTGTCCACATCGTCCAGATCCACAATTTCGTTGGGAGAGTGCATGTATCTGGAGGGGATGCTGAGGACCGCTCCGGGGACACCGCTGCGGATCAGGTGGATTTCATCGGCATCTGTTGCAGTGTGGTTCTTGGCGGCATTCAGGGTGTATTTGAGTTTGTGCTGGGTTGCAGCGTCCTGCAGGCCTTTTGCCACTGCCGGGTGGATGAACGGCCCCACCGTGATGGCGGTTCCACTGCCGAATTCACTTTCGCCCAGTTTCTTCACATTGATGCCCGGAGCCTTGCTTTCGAAGCACAGGTCCACGGTGAGTGCCAGATCGGGATTCAGGCTGTGGGCGGCCACGCGGGCACCCCAGGCCCCGATTTCCTCCTGGCTGCTGGCCACGGCCACCACACGCTCCTTGAAACCCAGTTCCTTCATGCGTTTCAATGCTTCGAGCACCACGTAGGCCCCGATGCGGTTGTCGAGGGCAGGGCTGATGATCTTGCGCCCGGAGAACAGCACAGGCTGCTCGATGCGGCCTGCAGTGCCCACCTTCACGCGGGTTTTGACTTCCTCTGCAGGGAGGGCAGCATCCAGCCACAGGTCATCAATTTTGCTGGCCTTGGAGCGCTCATCGGAATCCATCAGGTGAATGGCTTTCTTGCCGACCACCGCCAGAATGTCTCCCTCTTCGGCCATCAGGCGGATGCGTTGCCCCACCAGCACCTGCGGGTCCCAGCCTCCGAGGCCCTGGAAGTAGATCAGGCCGTCACTGTCCACGTGGGTCACAATGACCCCGATCTCGTCGATGTGTCCGGAGAGCATGATGGTGGTCTTTGCGTCTGGATTCAGGACGGCAAAACTGTTTCCATACCTGTCCTTGTAGGTCTGGTCGGCAAAGGTGGCAGCCTCAGCGAGCCACACGGATGCAGCACGCTCTTCATAACCGGTGGGCCCTGCGGCCTCCAGCAGAGATTTCAGGAAAGTGATGTGGCTCATTGGGATCAATATAACCTGTGAATTGGAGGGTGGGTGTGTTTCAGATCCCCCCTGCCTGTCGCTGATGCTCCAGGCTGTCCCCCCTTAAAGGGACGCATGCCAGGTCTCCTTTCGTTAAGGGGGACAGCCTCAAAGCAGTGCCAGAGGCCTGCTTTTGAAGCAGGGGGATCTTACCCCGCAGGCAGCGTCACCGTCACCGTGGTGCCCTGCCCGATCTGGCTGTCGATGTGGTAACTGCCCCCTCTGGCCTCGATGCGTTCTTTCATCTGTTTGAGGCCCAGACCTCCGGCGGTGGTGACCCGTTCACCGACCAGATCGGGATCGAAGCCTTTGCCGTCATCTCCGACCATCAGGGTGACCGCTTCTCCTGCCACCAGTGAAACCCACACCCTTTTGGCCTGGGAGTGCTTGGCGACGTTGTTCAGGCTTTCTTGCAGAATGCGGAAGATCACCGCTTCATCGCTGGGGGAGAGCGGCACCTCGCCCTGCACGTTCAGGTCGGTGAGGATGTTGTGCTGCTCTCCGAAGTCCGAAACGTATTTCTTGACGGTTTCAACCAGCCCGAAACGTTCCAGATCAATGGGCCTGAGGGCAAAGATGCTGCGCCGCACCTCCTTGATCTGCTCGCGCAGGGTCTGTTTGGAGAGCACGATCTCGTTGCGGGCTTTTTCGGGGTCCCGTTCCAGCAGGCGTTCTGCCAGATCCAGTTTGATTGCGGTGAAAGCGAGGCTCTGGGCAATGCCGTCGTGAATTTCACGGGCAATGCGGTTGCGCTCCTCGTTGATGGCCAGCTCTTCAGAGTAGAGGTAGGCACGGGCGTTGCGCACGGCAAGGGTCGCCTGATTGGCCATCAGGGCCAGGAGTTGCACTCCGGGTCCCTCCAGCGGGGTGTTGTGCTGGTAGGCAAGCACCAGCACGCCTTCCAGATGCTCTCCTTCCAGCATGGGCACCCCAATGGCGTGGCTTGCCCGGCTCAGCATGGTTTCGGAGGGGGCATCCCGGGTCATCAGGGGGGTGCGGGCCTCGGCCACATTTCTGGCAAAGGTGCTGACCGCTCCGCCCTGGTGGATCTGGCCGTTGAAGTCCCTGGCCCACACCAGACGGAGCACACTGTCCTGGTCCACCAGATAGGCAAAACCTGCTTCTGCACCGCTGCGCTCCATCATGCGGGTGAGCACGCTTTCCAGCAGCCGGTTCATGTTGCGCTCGGCCCGGATGGACTCATCCACCTGATAGAGGGTCATCAGGTCGCGGGTGCGCTGCTGTGCAGCCTCGATGGCCGTTCCCACTTCTCCAGAGAGGGCCTCCACCAGGGTGCGCTGTTCGCTGGTCATCTCCAGGTTGAATTTCAGGTAGGCCCCTCCCACCAGACTGCCTGAGGAGTAGAAGGGCACTGCCAGCAGAATGCCGTTTTCTGCTCCCCGATGCTCAATCGTTCTGGGGATGTCGGTGGGGAACGTGTCAGGGTTGCTGTGCACGCTGCCGTTTTCTTCCACCACCCGGAAAACATTCCCGGAAAGGATCAGCATTCCAGACCTTGCTCCAGAGGCCTGCACCAGTCCGCGTGCAGCCACATCCAGCACCTCCTCAAGGTCACTGGCTTCCGCAAGGCGTTTGATCAGCACCTGCACGGTGTCAAGCTCCTTGTACAGCCGTGCCTGTTCCAGTTCCATGCGGGCCCGCACCTTGATCCCCTCCAGAATCCAGGCAATGGTGAAGTACGTGGCCAGCGGCCCCACCCCGCCATAGAACAACAGGCGGGCGATGGTGGCATGGGGCTCCACCCACAGGCGCATCAGGGTTTCAAACCCCAGCACGGTCACCAGAATCAGGGGCGGCATCACATTGCGGGCCATCCGCACACTGCGGGACAGCTGTTCAGGTTCACTGGCCGGGTGCAGGAAATCCAGGGGTTTCATGGTCATGGGTGCTCCCTTCGGGAGGCCGAGGGCCCAGTGCCGAGGGCCGAGGGCAAAAGAAAGCTTAAGCTTTCGCTGGATTCAGGAAGTGTTTGCTCTGATTGCCGTTTTTGGTGGTTGACATCGACAGAGAAGCTGGGCTGGAATCACGATGCTCTCGGCTCTCGGCATCAAATCTCAATCCTCAATCACAAACTTCTTGGTCTTCGCTGCCCAGAGGGCCTGTGCCCAGAGCCCCCGCAGCATGCGGATCTGTTCTTCGTTCATGCGGGCCTGATCGAAGACTTTGCGCATCTGACGCATCTTGTGCTTCACGCGGGGTTTGTCGGTGTACTGGACTTTCAGGAGGAAGTCTTCAAGCTGCTCATAAAAGCGTTCCATCTGCTCACGCGGAGCAATCTCTGTGGCCTCTGCAGGCTGGGTGACAGGGGCACCAGAGCTGCGGTCTGCTTGCATCAGTTCGTAACAGCACAGGAGCACCGCCTGGGCCAGGTTCAGGGAAGCGTAGTCCGAGGTGGGGATGCGCAGGATGGATTGGCAGCGGGCGAGTTCTTCGGTGGTGAGGCCCGATTCTTCTCTGCCAAAGACAATCCCCACTTTCTGGTATGAGGAGAGTAACGTTTTCACTTCTGAGGGAAAAATGGGTTCTGGGAGGTCGTCCCGCTGGCGGGCGGTGGTGCCCATCACGAAATCCAGGTCTGAAATGGCCTCCTCCAGCGTGTCCACGATGGGGGCCTGACGGATCAGGTCCTCGGCATGCACACTGAAAGCCAGGGCTTCGCTGTCCAGAACGTTGCATCTGGGGGCCACAATGCGCAGATCGGCAGCCCCCATGTTCTTCATGGCCCGTGCAGCGGAGCCGATGTTGCCAGGGGTCTTGGGGGAAACGAGAATCACACTCAGGGCAAAAGCCGACATGGGAAGAGTTTACAGTCTGCTGCCCCCAGTGAACAGTTTGGATGTCCTCTTTCTGTTCAGAGGCCGAGGGCCGAGAGCCAAGAGCCGAGGGCACAGCTTGAACAGCAGGGGTGGGTTTTAGGAAAAGGAATGTTTCTGGTTTTCCTCAACTTTAACCAGCAGCCACGAACTGTGAACTGAAAACTGTGAACTGAAAACTGTGAACTGTACACTCTAAACATGATTCTGCTCTTGCATGCTTTCCCACTGAACAGCCAGATGTACTCGCTTTTGCAGCAGGAACTTTACGATGCCGGAGAGGAAATTTGTGCTCCTGATTACCCGGGCTTTGGAGGTCAGGAAGAAACCATAGAAAGTCTGGATGGTTACGCCCAGCAACTGCTGAAGACCCTGCCAGAAGAGGGGATTGTGGGGCTGGGGCTCAGCATGGGTGGGTACCTGCTGATGCGCCTGCTGGATCTGGCCCCCGAACGCTTCAGGGGAGCCATTTTTGCCAACACCCGGATGGGGCAGGACACCCCGGAGGCCCGGCAAAACCGCCTGAACATGGCCGAAAAGGTGCTCAAAGAGGGCGTGGAGTTCCTTCCACAGGCCATGCTTCAAGGACTCATAGGCAAGGATGCGCCAGAAGACATTCAGGACAGTGTGAAAACCATGATTCTGCAGGCAAGCCCTGAAGGGGTGGCTGCAGCACAAAAGGCCATGGCAGACCGTCCTGACTCCCGTGAGGTGCTCTCGAAGCTTCAGATCCCTGTGCTGGTCATTGCAGGAAGCGAAGACACCCTGATCCCCCTGGAAGCCATGAAAGACCTTGCCGAGGTCACAAAAGGCAAACTTGTGAAGCTGAAGACCGCGCACCTCAGCAACCTGCTGGACCCTGAGGGGTTCAATGGGGCGGTGCTGGATTTTCTGGAGGAACTGGAGACCACCGGGGAGTAGGTGCGTCTAGGGCTTTGGTTTTCTCCTCATGGCTGTCCGGTAAACTGTCCTCTATGAAAATGATTGGTCTCTTGCTCGAAGACTACTTTGACGAACGCGAAGTCATTTACCCTTATTACCGTGTGCAGGAAGCCGGTTTTGGTGTGGTGGTGATCGGCCCCAAAGTGGCTGCCTACCACGGCAAGACCCCTTACAGCATGGACGCCACCATTGCTGCCTCGGATGTGAACGCCGATGATCTGGTGGGTCTGATTGTTCCCGGGGGTTTTGCGCCAGACCGCATCCGCCGGGTCAAAGCCATGACCGACCTGATTCGCGAGATCGATGCCCAGAGGAAACCCCTCGGGGCCATCTGTCACGCCGGGTGGGCCCTGATCAGTGCAGGGGTGGTCAAAGGCCGCACGCTCACCGGGTTCAGTTCCATCAAAGAGGATCTGGTGAATGCGGGTGCAAACTACCTTGATGAACGGGTGGTCACCGATGGAAATCTGGTCACGGCCCAGCACGCCGATGATCTGCCTGCCTTCACGAAGGCTTTTGTCGACCTGTTCTGAGAGAAGCGATAGGAGGGGAGGGCCACTGGCCCTCCCCTCCTATCGCTTTTGTTGTTCAATCTTCCAGCAGTGTCCGGTACAGTGCAATGTACTCTGCAGCGGCCTTCTCCCAGGAGAAGTCCTGCTTCATGCCTTCCTGCACCCGGTGGGCCCAGGCCTGGCGGTCCTCGTAGACTCCACGGGCTTCTTTGAGGACATTCCTGAGGGCCTGTGGGGTGGCGTCCCGGAAGCGGAAGCCGATGTGAGGGGGCACGGTGTCATGGAGCCCTCCAGTGTCGCGCACGATGGGCAGGGTCCCGTAGCGCATGCTGATCATCTGGCTCAGACCGCAGGGCTCGAAACGGCTGGGCATCAGGAAGGCGTCTGCCCCGGCGTAGATGCGGTGTGAGAGGGCTTCCTGCATGCCCGTGCGGAACTTGAAGGAAGGGACATGCTCATCCAGCACGGTGAAGATGCCTTCCAGGTTGGCGTCTCCTCCTCCGAGGATCAGCACGTTCCAGTCTTCCAGGACTTCCTTCAGGAAGGGCAGGATCAGGTCCAGACCTTTCTGGGTGGCAAGCCGGGTGACTGCAGCCAGGATGGGTTTGTCATCGAAGTTGAATTCTTCGCGCAGGGCTTTGGTGGCGGCCTGTTTTCCTGCGTAATCGCCAAACTGGATGATGTCCGGGTCCACCCTGGGGTCCCAGCGTTCGGTGTCGAGGCCGTTGAGGATGCCGCGCAGTTTGCCCTGGTACTGGCTCTGCCTGAGGATGCCTTCCAGCCCTTCTCCGTAAGTGGGGGTGGTGATTTCCTGGGCGTAGGTGGGGGACACGGTGGTGACCACATCGGCATAGCGAATCCCAGACTTGATGTAATTCACATCTCCGAAGAATTCGATTCCATCCGGGTGAACCAGATAAGAGGGCAGGTGGGTCCAGGACAGCACATCCTGAGGGCTCCAGCGGCCCTGGTGTTGCAGGTTGTGGATGGTGAAGGCCGTGCTGATGCCGTGAAGCCTGGGGTGGGGCGCAGCGTACTGGATCATGGCGGGCAGCAGGCCTGCACCCCAGTCATGGGCGTGCAGCACATCCACATGGGGCAGGTGCAGCAGGGCATGCATGGCGGCCAGACAGAAGCGGGCGAAACGCTCAGGGTCGTTCTCGTACCCATAGAGTTTGGGGGTGTGGACCAGGGGGAAATTGAGGAAGTAATGGTTTACCCCATCGAGTTCCACCCGCCCAAGCACCACATCACCAATTCCGTACACGTGGAAGGTCTTGATCACCTCGGGGGCTGTGGGGGTGTTGAGGGTCTCGTACCAGGGGCTCAGGGTGCTGGATTCATGCCCGTGTTTCTGCAGGGCGTAAGGGAGGGCTCCGGCGACATCGGCCAGACCTCCGGTTCTTGAAAAGGGAAACACCTCGGTGGAGACGTGCAGGACGTGCAATTTAGAATGCGGCATCATTCATCCTCGCTTCTGGGGGTGGCCCGGATGTTGGGCAACTTCTAGTCAGGGTACGCCAAACATGAGCAAAAACCAAGTTTGAAACGTTACATCTGCAAAGTCGGATGCGTGCATTCCCTGGGCAGTGTTCTGGTCTCCTGCAGGCGAGTCCGGGAAAAGATTGACATTTTTTCATTTTGATGCTACTTTGGTTTTCGCCTGCGAGCACCGACAGACATGACGGGGGCTCTTAGCTCAACGGTCAGAGCAGTCGGCTCATAACCGATTGGTTACAGGTTCAAATCCTGTAGGGCCCATTTTGGGGGCGGTTAGCTCAGCGGTAGAGCACTCGCTTCACACGCGAGGGGTCACGTGTTCAAATCACGTATCGCCCACCACAAAAGACTGTGAAAGAAGCATCCGGAATCGAAAGGTTCCGGTTGTTTCTTTAGGTGCAGCCATAAAAAAACCCTGCCAGCAAGACAGGGGCCCAGAGGAGAAACAACCTTCAGCGGGTGGTGCTGAGGGGAAAAGGAGAGGCATCAGAGAGGTCGTGCATGTCCTGAAATGGTTTTTGCAGTGTGCGGTCCATCAAGAGGGCTGCGCCCAGAAATAGGGTTCCGATCAGTAAGCCAATCAAAAGTGAGATGAGGAATAACATGTGCCCCTCCTTTCTGATTTCAGGTTACTGCGAGGGACTGAAAGTTCACTGAAAAAGCCTGAGTCCTGTCTGAGACCTCCTGAATTGTTTCTGAGCATGGTTTTCTGGCTTGCATTCTGACACACTGCAGACGGTTTGAAACAAAAAAACCGGGCTCTGAAAGCCCGGGACCCGGCTGCAAAATCAATGAATGATGCGGTTGAAGTGCAGGACCACCGGATGCATGCCCTGTTCGTTGGTCCTGTCTGAGAGTTCTGGGGCATCCAGGGTGAGGCGGTCCCCGGCCTTCCAGGTGTCTTCTTCCCAGTACTGGTGTACAAAGCCTGCTTCCATCTGCAGCACCCTTTTGAGGGCCTCGTACTGGTCCGGGTAAATCTGGGTGGTGATGGTGCCCCCAAGGTCACGTGTGATGACCATCATGGGTGCATCAAGTTCCAGGACAAAGCCCTGGTCCGCCAGATCAATAATGCGTTCAGGGGCCAGCAATTCCAGATGTTTATTTCGATTCTGATCCATGTTCTCATCATTGAAGATGGGGGTGAGATTTGGGCAAGGAGACCCTAAGGCTTTCCCAATCAAAAAGACCCCGAAAGCCTCGGGGTCTTTCAGGGTTCACCTGCCTGTTTGCAGATTCATTTGCAGAGGGAGAACATGGTGGTCTTTTTGGTGAAGTTCCACAGGCCATACACGTCCTGGTTGTTGGCCGAGATCTTGATGATGCTGCCCGTCTTGAGCTTTTGCACCACGCTGTAGTTGTACTTCAGTTTTTTCGCTTCCAGCTCAAAGCCTGCTGCAATCTTGTTGCGGTCAATTTTGCTGCCCCAGAAAATGTCTTCAATGGTGGTGCATTTGATCTTCACGGCATTGAAGAGCTTTGCCACAGAGGCATCCACAGCAGCTTTCTCTTTGGCATCGGTCAGGCGGAATGCGCCAGGGTACAGCACCATGTCCTTGAGCAGTTCAGGACTTTTGGCAGGAGTAAAGGTGTCAGAGGCCGCCAGGGCAGAGGAACCCTGCACACTGAGGAAGGCGACCACGGCTACAGCAAGTGCTTTCTTCATAGCTAGCAGTTTACGGGTCGTTCATGATAGCTGCTTAAAAAGAACGTGCAGGTGGCTTTGTGTCATTCAGAACCAGCATCCTGAAGGTTTGCTCAACCTGAGATTTCAGGGGTGCTTCAGAGGGGTCTGGTACCATCAAGTCATTCAAACCCTTTGCATTTTCAGCTGGTTTTCTCCCCCTTTTTTGAAACATACCCGGAACATCCACCCCTGCCGAGACGGGTGGATGTTTTCCTGTAGGTTTTTCAGGGTGTTTCTGGATTCCCCTGTTGCAGGAACTCATGCACGAACTTCACAAAGTCAGGTGCAGGCATGGGCCGGGCATAGTAATACCCTTGCACGTAATCGCAATCGCGGGCTTTGAGCCACTCCACCTGCTGTTTGGTCTCCACCCCCTCGGCAATCACCGTTTTCCCGAGCTGGTGGCTCATGGCGATGATGGCATCGATGATGGGGCTTGAGGTGTCCTCGGTGAGGTTCTTGACGAAGGAACGGTCAATCTTGATGAAGCGGGTGTCAAAGCGGGTCAGGTAGTTCAGGCTGGAGTACCCGGTCCCGAAGTCATCAAGGGCCAGACGGATGCCTGCCTCCTGAATCAGCCGGAACTGTTCTGCAATCTCGAAGGCGTCCTGCAGGAAGACACTCTCGGTGATCTCAATGATCAGACGCTCTGGTAGGATGCCTGCCTCCTGGATGTACCCCATGAAACGCTCCATCGTGCCCTTCTGCAAGAACTGCTTGGCAGACACATTCACAGAGACATCGATGGGCTCCAGATGCTGGGCATTCCACTGTTTGATCTGCTGAATCACTGCCCGGAACACCCAGTCTCCCAGGGCGTGGATCAGGTCGCTTTCCTCGGCAATGGGAATGAAGACCGCTGGACTGATGAACCCTTTCTCGGGATGCTTCCAGCGCAAAAGGGCTTCCGCCTTGACGATGCGGTGTGAATTCAGGTCCAGAATGGGCTGGTAGTACATCTCCAGCTCATTTCTGCGGATGGCCTGTCCCAGCTCAATGGTGAGGGTGCGTTTCTCGACGGCCTGGTCCTGCATGGCCTTCTGGAAGAAGGCGTAGCGGTTCTTGCCGTCGTTCTTGGCGTTGTACATGGCCTGATCTGCGTAGACCAGCAATTTGTTGGCATCGTCGGCATCTTCTGGATAGACTGCGATTCCAATGCTGGCCGTGATGGTCAGGTTCTCCTTGCCAATTCGCACCGGGTGGGACAGGATCGCCAGGATGCGCTCGGCAATCATGGCGGCTGGTGTGATCTCGGTGAGGTGGGTCAGCATGATCACGAACTCATCCCCGGAAAGCCGGGCGAGCACATCGCTGGCCCGGGTGCACATTTTAAGGCGGTTGGCGACCTCCTTCAGAAGTTCATCTCCGGCCTGGTGCCCGTAGGTGTCATTCACTTCCTTGAAGCGGTCCAGGTCGATGAACAGCACCGCACAATTCTGGTCGGTCCGGTGGGTGTTCTTGATCTCCTGCGACAAAAGCTCGAAAAAGAGGCGTCGGTTCGGCAGGTCGGTGAGGGCGTCGTGGTTGGCCTGGTGGCGGATCAGGTGCTCGGTGGTTTTCTGGTCGGTGATGTCCCAGGCAGTTCCCAGCATGCGGAAGGTCTCGGGTGTGGGTCCAGGGAGAACTTTGGCATGGGAGCGCAGCACCCGCACCTTCCCACGGGGCAGGAGCACCCGGAAGTCGGCATGCAGGATGTTCTGTCCCTGCTGCCTTCCTTCGGCCACCGAGCGGAAAAATTCTTCCAGCAGAGGCTGGTCATCGTTGTGGATGCGCTCGTGAATCAGGCGGTACACATCCTGGGTGCTCTGGGTGGGGTCGGCAAGGTGCATCAGGTCGGTCATCTTGCGGTCCATCTCGATGCACATGCTTTCGCTGTCCCACTCCCAGATGCCAATCCCTCCGGCTTCTGTGGCGAGCAAGAGGCGGTTGGACAGGGCCAGCAGTTCCTCACGGGCGGTCTTGCTCTCGGAGATGTCCTGACCCGTGCCGTAGATCATCACCACCTGCCCTTCGCGGTTCTGGGCGGCGCGGCCCCGCAGGTGAATCCAGCGGGCCTTGCTTTTGCTGCTCAGTTCAAGGTCCAGTGCGAAATCGTCCTGTGTGAGCACAGTTTCACTGAATTTTTCCTGCAGGGCCTGCAGGCTGTGGGGGGTCAGCAGGGAAGTGAGCGTTTCCACATCGGGAGCAGGCCCCTCAGAGGTGTACCCCAGCATGCGACGAAAATCCTCAGACCAGTCCAGGGTGCGGTGCACCAGATCCCACTTCCAGCTGCCAATCTGGGCGATGCGGTGTGCCTCGCGCAGGTCCAGCTCGATGCGTTTCTCGCGGGTGATGTCCCAGCTGGTGCCCATGATTTTCAGGGGATGCCCGGCCTCGTCTTTGATCGGGTGGGCCACCACCTTGGTGTGCCGCACCGATCCATCGGGCAAGAGAATCCTGAACTCGGCCTCGTGGGCCTGTCCGTTCAGGGTCTGGAAGGTGAAACCCACCACCTTGGCACTGTCCTCCGGGTGCACCAGACGGGGCCAGTCCTCGAAATGCCCGGTGAATTCCTCGCTGCGAATCCCGTACATCTCGCACATGCGGGCATCCCACTTGAGGGTGTTGTGCTGCACCTCCCACTCCCAGGTGCCCACCCCACTGCTCTCCAGGGCAAATTCCAGCTGGCTTTTCATGCCCTCAAGTTCCTGTCGCATGGCGAGTTCGGAGGTGGCGTCCTGCAGCTCAAGCAGGGTGTAAGTGGTGCTGTCTTCCAGCGTCACCTGACTGACCCCCACCGCAATCCAGACGGCCTGACCGTCTTCACGCAGCCATTTGGTGTGAAATTGCAGGTCGTTCAGGGTGTCATCTTCGAGGCTCAGGCCCACCACCTTCGGCAGGTTCACCTGCGTCAGGTCCTCATGGGGAACCCCCAGAAGTTGTGAGAGCCTGCGGTTCCCCCACACCAGTTGTTCCTGTGCATCCACCACCGCGAGGGCCGTCTGGGCATGTTCCAGGACACCCTGAATGGCACTTCCATCCATGCGGGGGTGTGCTTCAAGGATCACACTGGTGGTTTTCCCGGTGGCCCCCTGAATCGGCGTCAGTGTGAACGGGATGCGTGCATGCCCCACCAGTTCCAGATGCAATTCCTGTCCTCCAGAAAGGGGCTGGCTGAACAGCTGGGACAGCCGCTGTCTGCTGTCTGCTGTCCAGCAACCGAGGTCCTGCAGGGGCATCCCGGAAAGGCGCTCGCCCAGTTTCAGGTCCTGAATGGCGGTCTCGCTGACCTGCAGCACCCTGCCCTCGGGAGACACCAGGAACATCCAGCCCTGCACCCCCTGCAGCATCTGCCGGAGTGTGGAAGAAACCCTGGGAAGTCCAAGTGGATTTTTGTGGAAGGGAATCAAGTGAAGCCTCCTCTGGTGCCTGGATGTCATGTGTCCAGCGTCTGTGGGCCAGACATTTGTTCTGTAAGTGAACTTGATTTAAATTGTAACCCGAAAAATCCAACAGATTTCTCAACAGTAGACAGTTGACAGTTCACAGTTGACAGTTCAGAACGCTTTGGCTCATGTCCTGAAGGTGTATTTAAGAAGCGGCTTCCTCCCAGGATAGAAGAGGAAGCCACTCTGGGCAGTAAGTTTTTTTACTCGCGAATCACCACATGCTTTTGCATGTCTGTGAACTGTCTACTTCACAAGTACAGCCGTGGTCCAGGCCGGCACATTCACCTGGGTTCCACTCACCTGCACCAGCTTGAGGGTGCTGTCGGTGCTCTTCTGCAGCACCGGATGCAGGGTCAGGCCAGAAACACCGGTCTGCACGCTCTGCATGCTGGGGCTGGCATTGAAGACCACCACAATCTTGCTGTAAGGATTGCTGGCACTGGTCTTGCCTGTCAGGGTGTAGGCCAGCACGCTCTCGGGGGTTTCCAGGAAGCTGAGGGCGGACTGCACCTCTCTGGCGGTGGCAAGCCTGAACAGGTCAGAGCTGTAACGCACCCTCAGGAGGTCCTGGAAGTGGTCCCTGGCCCGCAGGATGTGGTTGCTGGCGGGTTTGAGGGCAGGGTTGGAGAGGAGAGGACGCATCAGGTCCCACTTGTCCTGGTTTTTCTCGGCCACAGGCAGGCCTGCACCCCAGCCACTCTCCTGGTAACTGAAGTCCAGACGGTTGAACCAGTCCCCGGAGTTGTAGCTGTCGCGGTCCAGCGACTTGCTGCGCAGCAGGTCATCTCCGGCATGGAAGAAGGGAATGCCCTGGGAGAGCATGATCACGCTGAGGGAGAGGTTGTTCATGCGCACACGGGTGTTGAGATCTGCATTCGCAGGGGCTTTCCACTGGATGGCATCAAAGAGCGTCTCGTTGTCGTGGGCACTGACGTAATTGATGTCCTCATCGGGGTTTGCGGCATACCCTGCAGCACTGTTGCCGTTGTACAGCACCTGGCTGCCTTTGACGGTCTCTCCAGCGGCGTTCTTGAAGGTGAAGTCCCTCAGGTTGCCCGAGATGCCCACTTTCAGCAGGTCGGTGAGGTTTTTCAGGCGGTCCTGCTGCCCGGCGGTCACGCCAAAGCCATTGAAGGAGGTCAGCAGTCCGGTGGCAAAGCCCTGTTCACGCGGGTCGGTGAAGGGGCTTCCGCCGCGCAGTGCGTCCCGGATGCGGTCATTGAAGCTGCCGATGCCTGTCCCGTACAGGTTGAGCTGGGTGGCATTCACGCCCCGTTTGCCGCCCTGCACCTCACCGAAATCCCAGCCTTCGCCATAGACGTAGATCTTCTTGCCGTCCACCCCGTCTTTTGCCAGGGTCAGGGCGTCCAGGGCCTTGCGCACGTTCTTCATGTCCTGCAGCATGTGGTGACCCATCAGGTCGAAACGGAAGCCGTCCACCTTGTAGGCTTTCGCCCAGAACACCACGCTGTCGAGCATCAGTTTTTCCATCATCTTGTGCTCGGTGGCGGTGTTGGCGCAGCAGGTGGAGTTCTCCACGCCTCCATCCAGGTTCAGACGGTGGTAATACCCGGGAACGATCCTGTCCAGCACGGATTTTTCTGCCATGCCTGCAGCATTGGTGTGGTTGAACACCACGTCCTGAATGACCCGCAGGCCTGCCTGGTTGAGGCCCATCACCATCTGGCGGTACTCTTTTGTGCGGTTGGTGGGGCTCACTGCGTAAGAGCCTTCTGGAACCATGTAATGGTAGGGATCATAGCCCCAGTTGAAGGCGTCTTGCTCCTTGATCTTGCTGACCTCTTCCTGCTGTCGGGTGTCGGCAGGACCAAACACAGTCAGGTCGGGGGTGGTTTTCCAGTCTGGTTTGTTCTCATTGATGGTGGCAATGTCGAAGGTGGGCAGCAGGTGGATGGCTTTCAGGCCTGCAGCCGCCAGCGATTTCAGGTGCTTCATGCCTGCAGAGTTCTGCTGGGTGAAGGCCAGATAGGTGCCTCTGGTGTTGGCCGGAACGGTGGCATCCGCAGCACTGAAATCCCGCACATGCAGCTCGTAGATGGAGAGGTCGGTGGGTCTGTCCAGCGCAGGTTTTTTCAGGGCTGCCCATCCTGCAGGCTGGGTGGCGGGATCATTGAGGTCCATCAGCCAGCTTTTTTTGCTGTTCAGGGACAGGGCCACAGAGTAGGGATCGGTGACCAGACTGGTCTCGATTTTTCCAGTCATGGGGTGAAACACACTCACCTGGTACAGGTAGAACTTGTTTTTCCACTTGCTGGGGATGGTGGTGCTCCACACCCCATTGTTGAAGCTGGGCTCGATCTGGTCGGCAGGGTCCGCATCGTTGGCGTTGTTGTACAAGAAGAGCTTCACCGACTGGGCGGTGGGGGCCCACAGCTTCAGGTTGATGTTGCTCTTGTCAAAAGTGGCCCCGAGCGTGCCAAAGTAGGCATACATGTCGTCCAGAACGCCGTATGTTTGCACTCCGGTGGCATCAATGGGCTTTTTGTCGGTGCCAATCACCGAAACGGCAACCTGACCGGCCAGAATGTTGGGGATCTTGCTGAGGTCCCGCTCTTTGATCTTCAGAACGGCATACTCCCTCAGGTGGGGGAATTTCTGGGCCAGCACCTCACTGAGGCCCCTGGACACGAAATCCAGTTCGATGTTGCGACCCCCCTCGACCCCATCTGCAGACAGCTTCAGGCCTGCATTGATGTCGAAATTCAGAAGGTATTTGGCTCCTTCTTTGACACTGCCTGCCTTGATCGCAATCATGTCTTTTGTGAGCCAGTGGGCCTGCTGTTTCGAGAGGTCCCCCACAGCCTGCCTGCTGAGGTCGGGCTTCTCGGTGAAGAGCTTGCTGGAACCGGAAACCAGCCACAGTTCTCTGGGCAGGCTCTTGTCCCACATCATGTCCGGGCCGGGGTCCTTGTCGTCTCCCTTGTGCACAATGAATCCAACTTTTGCAGCGTCGTTTTTCAGGGGCACATCCCAGAAAGCCCCATAATCGGTGATTCCGGTCTGTGCAAAAGGTTTGGTCCACTCAACGGACACGGCAGCATCCTCCCACAGGTGCAGTCCCCATCCCTCATACACGGCATCCGGACGGTTGTAATGGATGCGCAGGGTGTTGTCCGGCTGTGCAGGAGCGGGTCTGGCGTTGGGATTCACTTTGGGCTGTCCGGTGTCAGGCAGGGTGACATTGACCTTGCTGCTGCCCGACACAATCCAGGCCTCTTTGCTCTGGGTCAGGTCCAGAAACTGGTCTGGACCGGGATCTTTGTCATCCCCCTTGTGCACAATGAAACCCAGTTTTCTGGCATCATTTTTCAGCTTGACATCAAAGTAAACACCAAATGCATCTTTGCCCGTCTGCTGGAGGGGCTTGTCCCAGCTGACAGTCACATCGGCATCTTCCCAGGCGTGCAGTCCCCACCCTTCATAGTTCCCATCAGGACGGAAGTAGTGGACTCTGGCCGTGCCCTCAGGCAGGGACTGGGCCAGGGCACAGGTCAGACTGGCGAGCGCGCTGAACGCGAACAGCAGTTTCTTCATGGTTTGTCTCCTTACAGAAGGTATTCTACGTTGAAGCGGTTCCATTATTCAAATCTTGAGATGCCAAGGGCCGTCGGCTCTCGGCCCCTCAACACATGAAAATCTTTCAGACCATGTTAAGCTGAATTACTTCGCAACGAGGGGCACCACAGCGCATGACCGAGCAACGCATCGCCCGTTACCAGGCCATCTTCGAAATTCTTGAGCTGATCTCTGACGACAAGACCACTTCGGAAATCATCAAAAGCACGTACCAGCTGGCCCACCGTGTGGCACGGGTTCCGATCATGCTGATTGCGCTCATCAACCAGAAACACCCTGGCCTCCTCAACATCGAGGTGCTTGAGGAAGGGATTCACACCCAGCTCACCAGTCCCCGAAGAGAAGACGGTCTGGTTGAGTGTGTGCTGCGCGGAGAGACCATCCTGACCGGAGATTTCCAGTCTTTCCTGCGGACCCGCAATTTCGTGGTGCGCTCGACTTTCACCGAGGTGTCTGCCCTGACCACCCGCTCGTGGCTTGGGGTGCCCTTTCGCACCCAGAAGGGCACGGTGGGTGCCCTGTCCTGGCAGTCCTACGAAGGCAACTTCTTTGATGAGGAAGACCTGCATTTTGCCGAACTCCTCGCCAAGCACCTGGGGTTTGCCATCTCCAACGCTGAACTCTGGCATGACCTGAATGAACTGGCCCACACCGATGCCCTGACCGACCTTGGGAACCGCCGGGCCTTCATGCATGACATTGATGAGCGGATCACTGCCGGAAGCCCATTTGCACTGGTGATTGTGGACATCCAGCAGTTCAAACAGATCAACGACACCCACGGGCACCAGACTGGAGATGAGGTTCTGGCTGCTGTCGCAGAGTCCCTTCGCATGCATTCACGTGGCATGGGCAAAGCCTACCGCCTGGGAGGGGATGAATTTGCCCTGCTGACCCTGGCAGATGGCTCTGTGGTGGAACGGATCGTCCTGAAGGTGCAAGACACCCTCAGACACCGCTTTGTGCATTTTCCGGTGCGGGTGAATTCCGGGGTGGCCCTCTTTCCCCAGGAGGCCAGAACCGAAGATGCCCTGTACCATGTGGCCGATCAGGCCATGTACCAGGCCAAACGCAAAAGCACCCTGCTCAGCGAGGAGGGGCAGGCTTCTGATCCCTGAGGTGCATCAGGTCCCGGATCACCAGGTAGGGCAGCAGGGCAAAAGCACCAAAAAACAGGGTCAGTGCAGCAAAAGGGAAACGCAGCCAGTTGTTGTGCTGGATCACGATGTAGGCGGCCATCAGGGCAGAGAGCACCAGGGCATTCAGGTAGGTCATGCGCACAAAATGGCTGGCAAGCAGGATGTTGACATCGACACCGGTCTGAAGCAGGCTGAACAGCAGAACAAGGAGCATCAGCACCCACAGGCCGCCCAGAATCTGGATGCGGAGCAGGCTGGGTTGACGGAGTTTTTCCATGGGGACCCCCTTTGTGGAGTATTGAACGCTTGACGCAGGAGAAAGGGCGTATTCTTGATTTCATGGTACGTTATACCCGCATTCCCAGTTCAAGCCTGCGTGTGACCGGAGCGGACCGGCTGGATTTCCTGACCGGCCAGATGACCGGGCATCTGAAAAATGCCCCCACCCCCGGGCGGGTTCCCTCCCTGTTTCTGAATGTCAAAGGGCAGATTGAGCACGTGGCCCAGGTGTACCGCCGTGACAGCGACCTGTATGTGCACCTGCCCGAGAATGAGGCGGCCATTCTGGCGGCACGCTTCAGGAAATACATCATTTTCGATCAGGTGGACATCGAAGACACCACAGAAACCCTCGCCACCTTCCACATGTGGGGCGATGATCCCGAGGGAGAATTGCCGGGCTGGAACAGGGAAGGACCGGACACCCAGCACATCCAGTGGGAAGAGGATTTCACGGTGCTGGTGTCCCGCATCCGCAGGAGCGAGCAGGTGGGTCTGGACATCCATCTGCTGCGCAGCAAGGTGCTGGACTTCCATGATTTCATCAAGCTGGAAGAGGCCGCCTGGGAAGAATTGCAGATGGAACGCATCCTGGCAGGCATTCCAGACGCCTACATCGATGGGTTCACCGGATACCTGCCCCAGGAGTGCGGGATGGAATTTGCGGTCAGCTACCAGAAAGGCTGTTACATCGGGCAGGAGATCATGGCCCGCATCGAGGCCAGGGGCAATGCCCGCAACCATCTGGTCCGCCTGCGCGGCGAGGACATCCCCAGCTTTGCCGACATCACCCTGGACGGAAAAGTGGTGGGCACCACGGGCATCAGCCTGGGAGACACCTGCCTTGCTGTGTTGCGCAAGGAAATCGAATTCGGAACCCCCGTGCAGATTGAAGAGGCCTCTGCACAGCCCGAAGCCCTGCCTGTCCTGAGTCTGGTGTAAATGCGTCTGGTTGAACAGCTCAGGGCAGCAAAAGGAAAGCCCTCCAGAGAACAGGCCCTGCCCATTTTGCGCACCGTGTACCTGCTGGCCTTTCTGGTGCTGATCGTTCCCATTGCCCTGCTTGGCGTGCTGTTTCTGCGGCACACCTGGGAACCCCTGTATTTCTGGATCTGGATGGGCCTCAGTGTGGTGCTGTCCGGAGCCGTGCTGGGCATGGCTGGACGGGCTTATCAGGAAGAGGCCTCCTTCAAAAGTGCCCTCACGGTGGCCATCCGTCTGGGAAGTGCTCCAGCCGTTCCAGCCCTTTTTGCGGCCCTGAATTACAGCAATGTGGTGTACCTGCTGGCTTTTATGGGCCTCAGTGCGGTGTTTTATCTGATGGGAGCACTGGCCCTCAGGAATTATGCGGGACCTTATCAAAGATGACGCCAGAAGCGGACTTCATGCAGCTTTACAGTCTGTATCAGAACCGAATCAGAGAGGTGATTCACAGGCTGCAGCTTGCATACAGCGCCCACATTTCACCAGAAAACGCAGGGGAGGCTTTTCCGGCCCACGGAGAGCTTGAAGGTCTGGAGTTCCACTTTCACGGTCTGGGGTGTACTGCTCTGCTGGAAGGTCAGGTGGTGGCGTGGGACTGGTTGAGCGTGGAAGGTGACCGACACGATCTGATTGTTCCGTGGATGATGTGGAGGTCTCTGGAACATCTTGAGGGCACAGAAGGCTTCGATGCTTTTAAAGCACAGCTTTCTTTGCTGGTGGAGCAAGGAACCTTGAAGGTCTGGGATGGATGCCAGGATCTCTTGATGGTGGTCCATTCTGCAGAGGCCACTGGATAAAAAACCAAAGCAACAGTCCCCTGGAGGTTCAGGGGACTGTGTGGACACAAAAATTTAGAGCATAAAACAGGAGGATTCTTAAACCAGTGCTGGCACCTGTTTGAGGGCCTGTTCGATGTCCGCAATGATGTCATCGATGTGCTCGATGCCCACCGAGATGCGCACGAGTCCGGGGGTCACGCCAGCGGAACGCTGTTCGGCCTCAGAAAGCTGGCTGTGGGTGGTGCTTGCGGGGTGAATCACCAGGGTTTTGGTGTCTCCGACGTTGGCGAGCAAAGAGGCCAGTTTGACGTTGTTCACGAAGGCTTCCCCTGCAGCGCGTCCCCCTTTCAGTTCGAAACCCAGGATGCTGCCTGCCCCATTCGGAAAGTACTTCTGGGCAAGGGCATGGTGGGGGTGGGACGGCAGGTCGGGGTGAATGACCCGTTCCACTTCGGGATGGCTGCTCAGGTATTCGGCCAGTTTGTGGGTGTTCTGGATGTGGCGCTCTGCCCTTAAAGACAGGGTTTCCAGACCCGTGATGAACAGGCTGGAGTGGTGCGGGCTCAGGGTGGTGCCCAGGTCGCGCAGGTTCTCCACCCGTGCACGGATGATGAAGGCAATGTTGGGGAGGCCCAGGGGATTGCCTTCCCCAAAGACATCCCAGAACTTCAGGCCGTGGTAGCCAGGGCTCGGTTCGGTGAACAGGGGATAGCGTCCGTTGGCCCAGTTGAAGTTGCCCCCGTCCACAATCAGTCCACCGATGGCCTGACCATGACCACCAATCCATTTGCTGGCACTGTGAATCACGATGTTGGCCCCGTGTTCGATGGGACGGATCAGGTAACCGCCCTGCCCGAAGGTGTTGTCCACCAGCACAGCAACCCCTTTTTCGTGGGCCACTTTTGCAATTTCTGCAAGGTCAGGGATGTTGAGGGCAGGGTTCCCGATGGACTCCAGGAACACCCCTTTGGTGTTTTCGTCGATCAGGGCAGCGAACTCCTCAGGTCTTTCTTCGGAGGAGGTGAACTTCACGTTGATGCCCAGTCGGGGCAGCGTCACTTTAAACAGGTTGTAGGTCCCACCGTAGAGGTTGGGGGTGGAAACGATGTTGTCTCCCTGCTGCGCCAGGGTCAGGATGCTGAGCAGCACGGCGGCGTGGCCGCTTGCCACGGCAAGGGCTGCTGCTCCACCTTCAAGAGCGGCAATGCGGCTTTCCAGAACCTCGTTGGTGGGGTTCATGATCCGGGAGTAGATGTTCCCGAACTCCCGCAGGCCGAACAGGTTGGCGGCGTGCTCGGCGTTTCTGAAATTGTAACTGGTGGTCTGGTAGATGGGGGTGGCGCGGCTCCCGGTGGTCGGGTCGGGGGTCTGTCCGGCATGAACCTGCAGGGTCTCAAACTTTGGCATAAAAGGGTCTCCTCCCAGATGTGGATCTGAAAATGGCGGCTCTTGTTTTGAGAGATTGGGGATAAATGAATCCCCCTCTCGTGAAAACAGACATCGTTGTCTGCGCTTTCGAGAAGGGGATGGGGTGTCGTCCATGCCTTCCCTTATCGTTCCTGCCATCCTGGCGGGTCTGAGAGCACCGTGTTGCAATGGGAACCGGTTGCTGTGATGGTCAAGGAGTCAGGTCTCTCGCATCACTCGGGATAAGAGCGTCAGGAGGTCCTGACGTGGGAACCAGTGTACGGGACACAGGCTTTTATTGTCAACAAGTTTTATCAACTATTTTCAGGACAGATGGCTTATGGGCAAACAGGCACCCCGCAGGGTGCCTGTCAAGTCTGGTTCACCTGAAGGGCAGGTGGGGCAGAGGCTCCAGTGGAGGCAACAGAGGCAGATCTTTGAGCGCCTCGATCAGGCCCTGCTGCAAGCCCTGCTTTTGCACCTGACCAGGCAGGACAAAAACCACAGGCGTTTCGGTGCAGGGCCGGGCCAGATTCTGCTGGGGGTTCAGCAGAAAATCGCGCATGATCTGGGTGCCACAGCTGGAATCATAGGATTTTTTGCTGGTGTTCCAGGCAGGGTAGACCACCCCATGGGCCCCATCACGCACATACACCAGTCGTTTGTTGCTGAGGGCCTGCGCCACCCCAAGGGCCTGGCTTTCCGGGGTGATGGGATCAAACCTCCCAGAGAGCAGCAAGGTGGGCAGGGCACTGGGGGTGCGCTGGGCCGCCTGGGCGTCAGAGGCAGGCACAGGCCATTTTGCACAGATGTTGAAGGCGTACTGGTTGTACCCCTGGTAATGCGATTTGAAGGGTTCAACGAGCTGCTTTTCTTTTTCCTGAGCGGCCTGAAGGCTGGTGAAAGGCACGATGTCCGAGCAGAGCACGGAGTTGTAGACCGCTTCGCTGAAGTCATCTTCTTCCTCCAGCACGTAGAGCAGGTAAACAAGCTGGGACCATCTGCTGTACTGACGCTTCTGGGCTTGTTGCAGCAAGGCAGGAATCTGAGGCACAAACCGCTCAGAGTAGGTGATTTGCCGCAACACCCCCAGGAACATGCTGCTGGTCATCTGGAACTGCACCAGCTGGCCCTGGTCATACACAGGCCTCATCTGGTCGTCCAGCAGGGTGACCATGATTTTGTGGGTGTCCTGATCCTGCAGCACTGCTTTCAGGGTGTCCAGCAGGTTTCCGTAAGCGGTCTTGCAGGCGTTGTCCTGCTGGCAGTCTGCATTGAGGTTCAGGAAAGCCTCACTGAAGCGGCCCGGCCCATCAATGACAAACGGCTGCTCAGGGTCAACAACGCCATCGAGCACCACACTGTCGATTTTCTCAGGGTGGTCCCGCATCAGGCGCTGGGCAAGCTGGGTGCCGTAAGAGCTGCCGTAAACCTTCAATTTGCTGTACCCCAGCACACTGGCAATGTCGGCAATGTCGGCTGCACTGTTGCGGGTGGTGTACTGGCCGGGATCGGCAACCCTGCTGACATTCTGGAAGCACTGGGCCTCGGTCTGTGGATAGGGGCAGGACAGAGAGGGAAGCGATTTGCCCACACCACGCTGGTCGTAAACAATCACATCTCCAGTGGCCAGCCAGTCCTGACTGAACTTGTTTTTCGTGGTGGCAAGAATCGGAGCCCGCCAGGCAGAAGTGCCTCCGGGTCCACCTTCAAGGTTGATGGTGGCGGTAGCGGTCTTCTGTCCTGGGGTCTTGTGAATCAGGGCCACCGCAAGTTTGATGTTGCGTCCATCGGGCTTGTTGCGGTTCTCCTTGACCACCACATATCCGCATTCCACATTCTGCGGTGCTGTGGTGCCCGGAAAGAACGGGCATGCCGAATTGGGAACCCGATCAAAACGGGGAGCAGGCCCCCGATCTTCCTGTGGAACCTGGGGATTGCAGGCCACCAGCAGACCCAGAAAAAAGCCTGCAAACAGCCATCTTGAAGTGTGAATCATTCCTTTTCCTCCATGACATTGTCAAACCCTGTCTGTGACTTTCAGAAGTGGATGGCCTGCTTGATGCTTTGATTGTCACAGAGGTGATTTTCATCTGTCGTTGTGATGGTAACACATTCTTTGTGACATCGGATTTGAAGCAAAAGAACAGGGAAGTGGTTTTGCCACTCCCCTGAGACCTGCAGGTTTTATTTCGCAACAATCCACTTTTCGATGAGTTTCTGGTACTCCCCACTCTTTTTCAGGCGGTCCAGCGTCCTGTTGGCAGCCTGAGCCAGATCGCTGTTTTTGGCAAAAGCGATGCCATAATCTTCGGACACCAGGTCTTTGCCTGCCTGCACGAATTGACCTGCCCGCGCTTTCTTCAGGTAATCCACGGTGGGCTTGTCGCCAACGATGGCATCAATGCGCCCGTTCTGCACGTCGCTGAGACCAGAAGCAAAATCATCGTAGACTTTCAGGGTGGCCCCCAGCTTTTTCAGGTTCTCATCGGCAAAATAAAAGCCGGTGGTGTTGGACTGTACCCCGATGGTTCTGCCTTTCAGTGAGTTCAGGGGCCAGCCCAGCTTTCTGGGG
The DNA here is from genome assembly GCF_007990775.1 of Deinococcus cellulosilyticus NBRC 106333 = KACC 11606. NCBI lineage: Bacteria > Thermotogati > Deinococcota > Deinococci > Deinococcales > Deinococcaceae > Deinococcus > Deinococcus cellulosilyticus. The sequence continues at coordinate 93,713 of NZ_BJXB01000011.1, forward strand.
TTGCCGTTTTTGGCAATGAAGACCTGGGCACTGGTGAAATAGGGCTTGCTGAAAGAGACAATTTTGGCCCGCTCATCCGTGATGGTGATGCCAGAGATCGCCATGTCCACCCGTTTCGAGGTGACACTGCCGGGCATCAGTTGTCCAAAACCCACATTCTGAATTTCCAGTTTGACGCCAAGGTCTTTCGCAATGGCTCTGGCGATGTCGATGTCAAAGCCAACAATTTCCCCCTTGTCGTTGGTGAATTCGAAAGGCTGGAACTGTGGATCGGTTCCGAGCACCAGGGTTCCTTTCTTTTTGACCTCGGCCACGGTGGTGGCCAGTGCACTTCCGATCAGACTTCCAGTGAGGAGCATTCCCAGCAGCAGGGTTTTCTTCATGGTTTACCTCTCCTGTCAACAATAACATGAGCTTCTGGTCCCTCCGCCAGATGCCGTATTCCAGAAAACAGAAAAGGCCCTGCGATTTCCAGGGCCTTTTGAAATCGAAATTCAGTGTGAGACAGGAATCAGGCGGAAACGCTGGGCATTGGAATCGTTGCAGGTCCACTGTTGCAGTTGCACATCTGCGGTGCTTGAGGAGGGCACATCCAGGCAGATGCCAGAGTGTTTGAAGCCGAACTGCCAGACCCCGGTGGCAACCTGTGCAGGACGCAGAAGCTGGTTTCTCAGGCCGGGATCATCGGGGTTGGCGTGGCAGTCCCACTGGACCAGTTTGGCTCCGGCGGTTTTGCTGATGCCTGAAATGTCAGCACACTTGTTGGAATGGACCGCCTGAATCTGGTAGTACACCCCTTCTGCGGTGTTCACCTGCTTGAAGCGCCAATCCTGGTTGTATAGGGTGTTTCTTTCGATGCAACTGTACTGTTTGACACTGGCCCCATTGGCCGTGGACACGTTGTCCACATCCAGACACTTGTTGCTGGCGAGGTTCTGGATGCGGTAGACCCCTCCGTTGGTGATGCTGGTGGCAGGACCGGTGCTGCCCGGGTAGATGGTGTTGATGCCGGAGATGTCGGTGGCTGTGAGGTTGGGACCATTGCCCACCCGGTTGTAATCCACGCCGCCCACCCTGGGGGTCATGGCAAGGTTGTTGCCCCAGTACAGTCCGTAGTGCATGATGCTGTAAAAGTCGTAAGTGCCGTGGGGTCTGGCCTCACTGTTGATCTGGAACTGGCTGTGCCAGTCTGCAGGGATGTTCTGCCAGTTGATGGTGATCCACTGGTCGCGGTCCGAGCGGGTCTGTTCATGGTGCAACCCTGCGGCGTGGGTCATCTCGTGCAGCGCGGTGTGCTGGCTGTGGCAACCATCGCCCAGTGAGAGGTCCTGTGCGCCTCCGATCATGCCCACGTAGGAATAACAGCCATTTCCTTTGAAGAACCGCACGTAATTGGCCTGATTGGTGCGGGGCACCCAGCGCACGTTGGTGGTGCTGTTGTAGATGTTGACGGCATTCTGAATCAGGCTGGTCTGACCACTGAGGCTGCCATCAATCACATAAGGGATGGTCTTGTTGCTCCAGGGCCTGGTGGTGACAATGGCGGCCTGGGGAGACACCTTGTGGTGTTCTGCATCGGCAGCGATCAGCATGTCTCCCTGGTACATCAGCTTCCCGTCTTTTTCGTAGGCGTGGATGGTGCTGGGGTGTTCGTTTCCTGCAAAGTGCACCTGCACTTTCTGGAAGTTGGGGGTGCTGCTGAAATCCATGTAGTGGGGGTCGGTCACCTGTTGTTGCACCTCAATGGAGGGGCTTGAACAGGAGGCCAGAAGGCCCAGTGAGATCAGGCCAGCAAAAGAAAGGGTTTGTTTCATCAGGGTTCTCCTTTGAATGCAGCACAGGACCAGACACAGAACGGACATCGGGGTTCTGTGGGCACGTGTTCATCCTGTGGAAAATGGACCGGACACAACGCAGACAGGAAAGAGGTCCCGGCGAATGACAGGCTGGAGAGGTGCGGACAGGTTTGCCGCAGGCCTCTCTCCAGCGACGTTTTTTGGAACGTCACAAAGATGTAAGGATTTGTGTACCGGTATAGTAATGGCATTATGCAATGGTTTTTCAAATTTGTATAGACAGATTTGATTTCAGACTTTTTCAGATTGGTGACACCAAGGGTGCGTTGATACCACTTGGGACAGTGGTCTTATATGTCATGTCGACACAAAGATTTGTTGTAGTGCTCCGGTCCCCGTGGTTTACTCCCTGCCTTTGTATACCAGCAGCCTGGTTTATGCAGTCCAGGTCTGTCCTCTACCACCCCCACATTTAAACCGGGTCCAAACCAGGGACTGCAGGCCTATTCTGGGGTCCAAGGAGGGCAAAATGACACAGACCCAGTGGCTGCACACCCCGAGATTGACGCCCCAACAGGCGTCCATCCTCACTCCTGAAGCCCTCGAATTCATCTTCCATCTGGAACGGCGCTTCGGGAGTGACCGCAAGGAACTGCTTGCTGTACGCGCCGTACGCCAGCGTGAAATTGAAGGCGGCAAACACCCCACCTTTCTTTCCGAAACCCGTTTCATTCGCGAAAAAGACTGGCAGATTGCACCCCTCCCACAGGACCTGCTGGACCGGCGTGTGGAAATCACCGGACCCGTGGACCGCAAAATGATCATCAATGCCCTCAACAGTGGTGCAAAAGTCTTCATGGCCGATTTTGAAGACGCGAGCAGCCCCACCTGGGAAAACTGCATCCAGGGCCAGATCAACCTGCGTGACGCCGTGCGCAGAACCATCACCTTTGAAGGAGGAGGGAAGACCTACCGCCTGAACGAAACCCCGGCCACCCTGAAAGTGCGCCCCAGAGGGCTGCACCTCGAAGAGAAACATGTGATGCTGATGGGCCAGCCCATCTCAGGCAGCCTGTTCGATTTCGGGATTTTTCTTTTTCACAACGCAAAAGAACTGCTCCGTCAGGGCTCAGGCCCCTACTTCTACCTGCCCAAACTGGAAAGTCACCGGGAAGCCCGCTGGTGGAACGAGGTCTTTCTCTTTGCCCAGGAGCACCTGGGCCTCCCCAGAGGAACCATCAAAGCCACCGTCCTGATCGAGACCATCCTCGCAGCCTTCGAGATGGACGAGATTCTCTATGAGTTGCGCGAGCACTCTGCTGGCCTCAACTGTGGCCGCTGGGACTACATCTTCTCGATCATCAAAAAATTCAGGCATGATCCAGACTTTGTGATGCCAGATCGGGCGAAAGTCACCATGGCCACCCCCATGATGACCGCCTACTCCAGACTCGCCATCCAGACCTGCCACAAACGGGGTGCCCCGGCCATCGGAGGGATGAGTGCCTTCATTCCTGTCAAGCACGATGAAACAGCCAACCAGAAAGCTTTTGAGCAGGTGCGCCTTGACAAAGAACGTGAAGCCCTGAACGGACACGACGGCACCTGGGTCGCCCACCCCGGACTGGTTCCGGTTGCCCTTGAAGTCTTTGACCGCCTGATGCCTGCCCCCAACCAGATCCACAAACAACTCCCAGATCTGGAAGTGACCCCTGAAGACCTGCTCACCGTCCCCACTGGAGACATCACCGATGAAGGGGTGAAAACCAACATCTCAGTGGGCTTGCAGTACCTGGCTGCCTGGCTGCAGGGGGCCGGAGCCGTTCCCATCCACAACCTGATGGAAGACGCCGCCACTGCAGAAATCTCCCGCGCTCAGCTCTGGCAGTGGATTCACCACCAGCAGCACACCCAGACCGGACGCAAAATCACCCTGGCCCGCGTGAACGCCATCTTGCAAAAAGAACTCGCCCACCTGAAGGCCCTGAATTCCAGACAGGCAAAGTTTCTCGATCAGGCTGCAAAGCTCTATCTGGACTTGCTGGATCAGGAGAGGTTTGAGGAGTTTTTGACGCTGAAAGGGTATCAGCTGCTGGCCTGAAGTCACCCGTAGGGGTGGGCCGCTGGCTCACCCCAAGCCACAGAAAGCAGAAAAAGCTTAAGGACAAGCATCTCATCTGCCCTCGGCCCTCGGCCCTTTCTTGACCTTAAAACGTGCTTGCGGGACGGCCTTCTTGCTCTGACTACGCGCTCACGGGGCGGCCCGTTTCGCGCTGAGCGCCGCGTCGCACTGGTCGCTCGGCATCCGACGAAGGAGGATCATAATGACCTACGCTGAAATCATCGAAAAAACCTGGAAGAGCAGTGAACGCTGGGAAGGCATCAAACGCACCTACACCGCAGAGGATGTGGTCAAACTGCGCGGCAGTGTGATCATCGAGCACACCCTGGCCAAAATCGGGGCCGAGAAGCTGTGGCGTCACCTGAACAGCCCGGGCTACATCAATGCGCTGGGTGCCCTGACTGGAAACCAGGCCATGCAGCAGGTGAAAGCTGGACTGAAAGCCATCTACCTCTCGGGCTGGCAGGTGGCCGCCGATGCCAACAACGCCGGGCAGATGTACCCCGACCAGAGCCTGTACCCTGCAAGCAGCGTCCCGGATGTGGTCAAACGCATCAACAACACCCTGCGCCGCGCAGACCAGATCCACCATGCCGAGGGGGATGACAGCATCGACTGGTTCGTGCCCATCGTGGCCGACGCAGAGGCTGGTTTTGGGGGTCCCCTCAATGCTTTTGAACTGATGAAAGCCATGATCGAGGCTGGGGCTGCAGGGGTGCACTTTGAAGACCAGCTTGCCAGCGAGAAAAAGTGCGGTCACCTGGGAGGCAAGGTGCTGATTCCGACCAGTCAGTTCATCCGCACCCTCAATGCGGCCCGTCTGGCCAGTGACGTGATGGGGGTGCCCACCGTTCTGGTGGCCCGCACAGATGCTGACGCCGCCACCCTGATCACCTCGGACATTGACCCCTACGATGCCCCCTTCATTGACCACAGCAAAGGCCGCACCCCGGAAGGGTTTTACCATGTGCGCTCTGGCATTGAGGCCGCCATTCACCGGGCCCTGGCCTACGCCCCCTACGCCGATGTGATCTGGTGTGAAACCAGCCATCCCAGCCTGGAAGAAGCCCGTCAATTTGCTGAAGGGGTGCACGCAAAGCACCCGGGCAAGATTCTGGCCTACAACTGCAGCCCCAGCTTCAACTGGCGCAAAAACCTGGATGAGGACACCATCGCCCGCTTCCAGAATGAACTCGGGCAGATGGGGTACAGATTCCAGTTCATCACCCTTGCAGGGTTCCACAGCCTGAACCACAGCATGTTCAGCCTCGCCAGAGGGTACCGGGACCGCCAGATGAGTGCCTTTGTTGAGCTCCAGCAGGCTGAATTCGCCTCTGCAGATCAGGGATTCACAGCCGTGAAGCACCAGCGTGAGGTGGGTACCGGCTATTTCGATCAGGTGACCCTCGCAGTCTCTGGAGGGCAGTCGAGCACCACTGCCCTGAAAGGCAGCACCGAGGCCGCTCAATTTGTGGGTGCACACGACTGAGCAGCAAAACCCAGCAAAACAGACAGGCATGGTTGAAACCCCGGACTTTGATCATCCGGGGTTTCACAACATCAATGAAAAAGTTGATTGTAAGAATGGCTGCAATTACACTTCTGGCATGTCCACAAATGCACCGGGTTCCACACAAAAAATCAGCGGTCTTGTTTCAATGGTGTTTCTGGGTTTTCACGTCATTGGCTGTCTTTTGATCACTGTGGTTTGCGAACTCTTCCTGCTGTCTCCAGAAGATTTCGAAGACACCAAAAACCTGCTGAACGGTCTGATTGGGTTCGAAATGATCGGCATGCTGATCACGGCCATCCCTTTCATCACCTGGTTTTTTGTGGCTGCTCTGAACCGTGAAAAACAACTGGGACATGGTCTGCCTGTGGCCCCCTGGTGGGCCATTGGTGGCTGGTTCATTCCCTTTGCCAATTTTGTTTATCCTTATTACCTTGCTGAAGCCATCAGCAAACCTGAGCCTCACATCAAAAGCATCACGCCCCTGATTGGAGCATGGTGGATGACCCTATTGATTCCACTTCTGATCATGCGGGTGCAATCCAAAGCCTCTTTGCCCACCCTGCAGATTCTGGTGTTCGTTGAACTGGGCATGCTGGCAGTTTCTGCGGTTCTGGCGATCTTCATGATCCGCTACATCAACAACCAGCAGCTGAAATTCGCTGGTGTGGTGCAGGCTGCCCCCGTGGATGAGTTCGCCCTCTAGAGTTTGAAAAGGTAATCCTGAAGGCCCTGGCCAGACGGATTCAGTGCTGTCTGAACCCAGGCGTTGCGCTCAGCCCAGATGACCTCCAGTTCCCACACGCAGGCCATGACCCCACTGGAGGAGATGTCCTCGAAGTGATCTGGCCGCTCAAGGGTGGACATGTGTACGCTGCTGAACAACATGTTTTCTCCTGCCCACCAGTGAATCAGCAAATAATTGCCATCTGCACCTGCATGCAGAAGGATGAAGCCCACCCCATGGGTCTCCGGGCTTTCCTGCTTTTCAGGAAGGTGCTGCTGAAGGTAAGGCAGCACCTTTTCCAGGGAAAGCTCCTGTCTGTCCGGATGCCAGATGCTGTAGACCTTGAATGTCCAGTCCTGCAGGTGCAGCAGGGTCACAAAGCGCTTCTGGCGTTCCTCAAATGGGTTCATGGCAGCCGTTCCCGGATGGCCTGTGCAAAATTACGGGCTGCTTCGGGGTGGCTGTTCAGGAAGAGGTTGGGTTCAATCAACTCCAGTTCCATCAACAGCAGGGTGCCCTCCCGCACCACACCATCCACCCGTGCGTACAGAGGAACTTCGGGCAGGGCGGAAAGCACCTTCTGGGCCTGCAGCACAAGTTCCTGTTCCACCTCAATGCCACAGGTCTGGCCTCCGTGCATGCCCTGCACCCGGAAATCGCCCTCTCCGGGGGTTTTCAGAAAAGCATGGCTGAAATGCCCATTGAAAAACACCAGAGAGTACTCCCCAGGATTCTGAATTTCTGGCATGAAAGGCTGCACCAGCAGGGTCACATCCTCAGGCAGATCCAGCAGGGCCTGCAGCGTTTCAGCCTGCAGGGTTCCCTGCACACGGTAAGTGTGGTGGGCCGCCGCAGACACCGAGGGCTTGATCACCAGAGGTCCCCCAGAGGCGGTCACAAGCTCAGGAAGCTTCAGGCGTTCTGTGGCCTCCACAAACTGCGTTGGAATGATGGGGATGCCCTTCTGTTGCAGTTCTTTCAGGTACACCTTGTTGGAATTCCACTGCACCAGATGAACAGAATTGAGCACCTGAATGTTCCTGTCCTGCAGGTGCATCAACCAGCTTTTGAAGGCTTCATGGTGCAGGTAATAATCCCAGGTGCTGCGCAGGATCACCGCATCAAAACGGTCCCACTCGATCCCCGGATCACTCCAGATGGCAGGGACAGGATTTAAAAAAGGGAGGATGGCCTGGTCGTCAGGGGCAAGCCCTTCAAGTCTGGGATAGGTCACAAAAGCAACACGCATGGGGACAGCGTAACCAAAAGTGGCCCTGCTGGGCAGAACCACTTTGCAGGCATCTGACCCATCCACTGCACATGCAAGACAGCATCAGCGAAGTCGGGTGATTTTTCTGCCGTCTGGAACATACTCCAGCTTCAGAATCCAGCCCTGTGGAAAATCGGCATACAGGCTTTCCCCCCACTCGATGATGCTCAGGCGGCAACGCTCCACATAATCGTCCAGGCCCATCTCGTACAGCTCATCAGGATGGTGAATGCGGTAGGCATCCACATGCAGCACCAGTCCCTCTGGTGAAGGGTACTCGTGCATCAGGGCATAAGTGGGGCTGTTCACTTCGCCCGTGAAGCCCAGACCTTTCAACAATCCCTGGGTGAGGGTGGTCTTGCCTGCCCCCATCTCACCTTCCAGAAAAAGCACGGTGCCTGTGGGAAGCTGTGAAACAAGAGTTTGCCCGAAGGCAAACTGCGCTTCGGGCGTTTTCAGCAGGAGGTGTTCTGTGACCTGCATCTCTGAACAGGCCCTCAGGGTGTGGCAGCAGCCTGCACAAAGGCTGCCAGATTGGTGTTGATCTTCCCAAGCTGGCTCTGGTATGCGGAGACCTGTCCACCGGTCAGGTAACCGAGGGCACCCACGAAATCATCAAAGGTCAGTTCCCCGGCACGCGGAGAGTCCTGAATCACCGTGAAATCGTTGGTGGCAGCAGCCAGATTCTGGTAGGCCACATTCTTCTTGCTGTCATTGGCTTTCTTAAGGGCACTGGAGATGCGCGTCAGGTAGGCTTTTTCTACAGATTTCTGAACTGCAGCGTTGTTGCCTGCATTGATGGCCTCCTGCAGTGCAGAACGGTCTGTTCCGCTGAGTTTCAGCTCATCGGCCAGCAGACCCGCATAAACGATGCCTGTGACCTTGTTGTTCTGGGCAATCTGGCTGAAAATGCCGTCATAGATGGCTTTCTGCAGCAACGCTTTGACCTGTCCCACCTGTGCCCCCAGATCAGCAGGGGTGCGCACGATGGCAACGCGGGTGTTCTTCAGGGCAGCGGTCAGACCGGTCTTGATGACATTGGATTCCAGGGTCAGGGCACCAATCTGCTTCTCAGCAGCATCCAGTTTGCTGACGCTCTGGTTGGGCGCGGTCATCTGGTTTTTGACCACATCTGCCAGCAAAGTGCTGACCGAACGGTAGGTATCTACCAGAGAAGGTGCGTTTTGAGCGCTCGCAGCGCTGGAAAGGGTCAGAGCAGCACAGAGAATCCACCTATTCATGTCTTCCCATTATAGCGTGTTACGGGATTTTTACACCTGCCCTGTTTCGTTCCTGTCTTAAGGAAAAACAGATTTCAGTGAGGAATCTCCCAGATGGGGGAATTTCTGCGCAGAAATGAGGATTTGTGGCAAGAAGAGCAGAAGGCCAAAGGCAGAAAGCAGAAGGCCAAGGCAAGGACAGGCAAAAGCTTTTGCAGACAAGTTTTGAATCAAGGATACGTTTAGATCGCATCAAAGCATCCGTTTCAGCCTGTACATCCATGACAAAGCAATACCGAGTTTTGCTTTCTCCCTTCTGCCTTCTGCTTTCTGCAAATCCCAGCCAAAACCGAGTTACCTGACGGTTCCCCACCCATGCACTTGCTAGAATGCTTGTCGTGTTGCACCTGAAAGAACCCACCCCCCATTCCCTTGGATTCCGCATGCCTGCTGAGTGGGCAGAGCACGCCGCCACCTGGATCAGCTGGCCCAGTGACAATGAACTGTGGTTCGGCCATCTGGAGGCGGTGCGCAAGGAATTCACCGAACTGGTCAAGACCATCGCAAGATTCGAGCCTGTGCATGTGCTGGTTCGTGACGATGAAGCCCACCAGGACGCCACCACCCGCCTTGCCGGAGTGGGAGGCCTGACCTTCCACAAGATTCCCCTGGACGATGTGTGGTTCAGAGACAACGGCCCCATCTTCATCAAAAGGGGAGAGGACCTCAGTTTCGTCAACTGGATCTTCAACAGCTGGGGCGAGAAATTCAACTGGCAGAAAGACAATGAAGCTCCAGAAGCTGTGGCAGAGTACCTGGACATTGCCCACTGGGATGTGGATGTGGTGATGGAAGGGGGTTCTCTGGAAGTGAACGGGCTGGGCCTGTGCATGACCACAAAGCAGTGCCTGCTGGAGCCCAAACGCAACCCCAACCTCACCCCTGAACAGCTTGAGGGTTACCTGAAAGAGTATCTGGGCATCACCAAGGTGCTTTGGCTGGAAGACGGTCTGGAGAACGACCACACCGACGGTCACATCGACACCATCATCCGGTTCACCAATGAAAACACCGTGGTGTGCAGCATCGACACCAACGTGGAAGATCCCAACCATGCCACCATGCAACGCAACCTGGACCTGCTCAGGACCTTCACCGATCAGGATGGCAACCCCCTGAACATCATTGAGCTGCCCCTCCCGAAAAATCGTCTGGAACTTGAAGGAGACCGCCTGCCTCCCACCTACGCCAACTTCTACATCGGCAATGGCTTTGTGGTGGTGCCCACCTACGGGGACCCCAATGATGAGCGGGCAATCGACATCCTCAAGCCCCTCTTCCCGGACCGTGAAGTGATTGGTCTCTCCAGCCGGGCCATCATCAATGGTGGAGGCTCTTTCCACTGCGTCACCCAGCAGCAGCCCAAGGGTGTGATCTGGAAGGGGTAACCCCAGGGTGAGCCATCGGCTCACCCCTACAAGGGATTTTGCTGGTGAAAAATCCCCATCTGAAAGGAGGCAACCATGCCCAAACTGGCCGTCATTCAAATGAGCATGACCCAGGTCTTGCAGGAAAATGTGGACAAAGGGGTCAAACTGGTGCGAGAGGCTGCGGCCCATGGTGCCCAGATCATCCTGCTTCCAGAGCTTTTCGAGAATTACTACTTCTGTCAGCTGGAGCGGGAAGAGTATTTTGAACTCGCCCATCCGGTGGAAAACCATCCTTTTCTGAGCACCTTTCAGGAACTGGCAAAGGAACTGAAGGTGGTTTTGCCCATCAGCTTCTTCGAGAAGGCCGGGCAGGCCCACTACAACTCTCTGGCGATGTTTGATGCGGATGGGACCTTCATGGGGGTCTACCGCAAGTCCCACATCCCGGATGGTCCGGGTTATGAGGAGAAGTACTACTTCAATCCGGGGGAAACGGGATTCCGCACCTGGGAAACGAAGTACGGCAACATCGGGGTGGGCATCTGCTGGGACCAGTGGTATCCCGAGTGTGCCCGCATCATGACCCTGCTTGGCGCTGACCTGCTGCTGTACCCCACCGCCATTGGCAGTGAGCCTGCAGAGGTTGCAAGCCCCAACAGCCATTTCATGTGGCAACGGGCCATGATCGGTCACGCCGTGTCCAACAGTGCTTACGTGGCTGCTGCCAACCGCATTGGCACCGAGAAAATCGAGCATGCCGAGGCCACTTTCTATGGTCACAGTTTCATCAGCGACTACACCGGAGACATCAAACAGGAACTTGATGAGGAGACCGAGGGTGTGCTGTACCTGGATCTGGACTTCAAGGAAGCCCGCAAATTCCGCGCCGGGATGGGTTTCTTCCGGGACCGCAGACCACAGCTGTACGGGCCCCTTCTGACGATGGACGGGAAGACCAGATAAAAGAAGAGCGAGGCTTGCCTCGCTCTTCTTTTATCTCAGGGGATTAAAGCAGTTCTTCGCTCTTGAAGAACAGGCCCAGTTCGCGTTCAGCGCTTTCAGGGCTGTCAGAGCCGTGGGTCACGTTTTCGCCCACGAAGGTGGCGTAGTCGCCCCGGATGGTGCCCACTTCGGCGTTGGCGGGGTTGGTGGCGCCCATCATTTTGCGCCAGCCAGCGATCACGCCTTCCCCTTCAAGGGCAATGGCGACCACAGGGCCGGAGGTGATGAATTCCACGAGGCCATCGAAGAAGGGTTTGCCCTGGTGCTCGCCGTAGTGCTTCTCGGCGACTTCGCGGGGGATGACCATCTGCTTGAGGCCCACAATGCGGTAGCCTTTTTTGATGATGCGGGCGAGAACTTCGGCAGTGAGACCGCGTTTCACGCCGTCGGGTTTGATCATGGCAAAAGTACGTTCCATAGCTGTATCAGCCTAGCGTATAAAACTGGGCTAATCAAGTTGCTTCTGTCCTCTGTGGCCTGGGGTAAATTGAAGCTTTTGTTTGTTTTTCTGGATGGGCTTTCGCGTGTAGAATACCCGTATGTTATCAATGCCAAGTAAGCAACCTACCGTGTTTGCTTCCCGTCTGGCAGGAATTCTCGCTCTGGTTGCCTTGCTTGGGTTGTTTCTCTTCCCGACGGCGACCATTGCCCGAAATTTCTCCGGGGCGGGAACCCTGTGGCTGTTTCCGAGGGGCATCATGGACCTCTCGGGATTTCCGCCAGAGAAATTGCCAGATCTGGGCCTGACCGGGACCCTGCTCTGGGTGCTGGCTGTGTCCCTGGTGCTCACGCTGGTGGCGGCGTGGCGCAGGCAGAGCTGGCTGTGGATTGCGGGCCTGATCTCCCTCTTGCTGGGGCTTGCCTGTGCCTGGGCTTTCTCGAACAGCTTGAGCCCCCTGATTCAGGAACTGGTGGCGAACAATGTGCCCAAGAGGCGCATTCCCTACCTGACGGGTGGAATCAACCTGGGCATTCTGTTCCCCATTGTGGCTGGACTCACTGCGCTGGTGTGTGGCCTGACCGCCTCTCCGACCTGGGTGCACCGCTTTGAGCGGTTCCGTGGGGTGCTGATTCCCTTTGTGTCCATCCTGCTTTCCATTGTGGTGGGGAGCATTGTGGTGCTGCTGGTGCAGGCGGTCCCGGCGGACCCCAGCATCAAACTGGATTTCGCACACCAGTGGACCGGGAAACTGGACCTGTTGTGGTTTGTGTACAGCACCCTTTTCTCGCCGCTGACCAACATCAATGACATGTTCCAGAGCCTGATGCTGGCGACCCCCCTGATCTTCGCAGGGCTGGCGGTGGCTTTTGCGTTCAGAACGGGCCTTTTCAACATTGGTGCTCCCGGCCAGCTGGTGATGGGTTCCATTTTTGCCATGCTGGTCGGGGTTTATGCCCCTCTTCCAGGGTGGTTGCTGGCTCCCGCAGGTGTCCTGGCTGCCGCTTTCGGGGGTGCCCTGTGGGGGTTCATTCCGGGGTTCCTCAAGGCCCGCTTCGGGTCCAGCGAGGTGATCAACACCATCATGCTGAACTATGTGGCGGCAGGCATTTTCGTGCTGATGCTCGGGAGCAACACCCTGCCTTTCTTTGGCAAGGAGTACCCTCTGCCTTTCAAAGCCCCCGGGTTTGAGGCCAAGAGTTACCCCTTACAGGAAGGCGCACGTTTGCAGCCTCTTGCAGGCATGCTCGGTCTGGACCAGCCCGGGGCGGCCCTGAGCTGGGCTCCCTTGCTTGGCCTCATCCTCTTCACCCTGCTGTACCTGCTGGTGCGCCACCGGTACCGGGTCCTCTTTGCTGCAACTGCAGGTGTGGTGCTGACGGTGCTCTTGTGGGGCACCCTGCGCATTCCCCTGGACAACACCGTGGGCAGTCACCTCAACACCAGTTTCTTCATCGCTCTGGTTTGCGCCTGGCTCTTTGCCATCGTGATGTGGCGAACCACCACCGGATATGAGTTGCGTGCTGTGGGCCTGTCGCCCAAGGCTGCAGAGTACGGGGGCATCAACGTGGCCAAAAACACCATTCTTGCCATGACCATTGCAGGTGGACTTGCAGGCCTGTGCGGCACCCACTATGTGCTGGGTGGAGCCCTGGACGAATATGTGCTCAAGCAGTCCCTGCCCACCAACGTCGGGTTTGACGGCATCACCATTGCCCTGCTCGGTCAGAACACCCCTGCGGGTGTGGTGGTGTCCAGCATTCTGTTCGGGGTACTGGACACGGGCGGCCTGTATGTGGACCAGCGTCTGGACGCCCTCAACCGTGACATCGTGACCCTGCTCAAGGCCCTGATCGTGCTGTTCATCGCTGCGCAGGGCTTCCTGAGCCGCAAAATCACCAGTCCACCTCCAGCCGTGCTGGTCAAAGACCTGGAGAAAAAGGAGGGACAGGCATGACCTGGGAGACCTTCCTCACCACCGCTTTCCTGGCGTCCATCATCCGTTCCATTGCGCCCTTGCTGCTGGCAGCCCTTGGCGGCCTTTTCAGTGAACGCTCGGGCATCGTGAACATCGCCCTGGAAGGCATCATCATCTTTGGTGCGCTTGCAGGTGCAGTGGCCACCCAGTTGCTGGACCCCACTCTGGGCAATGCTGCCCCCTGGGTGGGTTGGATTGCCGGAGCCCTCACCGGCGGCCTGATTGGCTGGATTCATGCCGTGGTCTCCATCAAGTACAAGGCCGATCAGGTGATTTCCGGCACCGCCATCAACCTGCTGGCCGTCGGCGTTCCCGGCATCGTGCTGGGCTTCCTTTACGGTTCGACCACCGAATCCAAGCAGGTGCAAAACCCCCTGCCCCAGTGGGGTTTCACCGAGGAACTCTCCTTCAGTCCTCCGGTGTACTTTGCCTTCCTGATGGTGATCATCACCTGGTACGTGCTGTACAAAACCCCTTATGGTCTGCGCATCCGGGCCACCGGTGAGCACCCGAAAGCCGCTGCAAGCATGGGTGTGAACGTGTACCGCATCCGCTACAGTGCCGTGATCATCTCGGGCATGCTGGCAGGGACCGCCGGGGTTTTCCTCTCCATCGGGAACCTGAATGCCTTCACCAAGAACATGTCCGCAGGGATTGGCTTTATCGCTCTGGCCGCCCTGATCTTCGGCAAATGGACCCCCACCGGGGTGCTCCTCAGCACGGTGCTGTTCGGGTTCTTCCGGGCGCTTGCCACCCAGCTTGGTGGGGGCAACCTGTTCCCGAGCAGTCTGGTGGACATGATGCCCTACCTGCTGACCATCATTGTGCTGGCCTTCACCGGCAAATCGGTGGGTCCGAAGGCTGTGGGCAAACCCTACGAAGGCTGAGCTCAAGTGTCTCCAGGCCCGCTTCGGCGGGTCTTTTCTGTTTGCGCATTGCTGTCTCTCACGCAGTTTCTGCCTGGGGAGCCCTCAGACGGCCTTCAGCCCATGTCCTTCTGCACGTTTTGTGCGTTCGGGGGCCCTTTTGAGTGTGTTATCACACACCTGAGGCAAAACCACCTAGAATGTAGAGTTGGGATGAACAGTTTAGGCGAACACCTGAGACGGGCCAGACTGAACACCAATTTAGATCTGGTGGAACTTGCGGAACGCACCAAAATCCGCTCTGAATATCTGACTGCCCTTGAAGACATGGATTTCGAGAGGCTCCCTGAGAGGCTTTTCACCCGTGCATACCTGCAGCGGTATGCCGTGGAACTCGGGCTCAACCCCGAGCCGTTGCTGCAACAATACGACCAGATGTTTCCCCCTGTGGAAATCAAAATTCCTTCTTCCATGTCTGGAGGGACAGAAAGGCTGTTCCCCTGGGGCCTGGTGACCAGTGTTTTCAGTGTGCTGCTCGTGCTGGGTGGCCTGGGCTGGTGGCTTTATGCTGCATGGCAGGCAGGACCCAATGTGGGCCTGCAGGAGGCTGTGCAGGAGGTGGCCCCCATCCAGACTGCCAGGACGGTGCAGTTCAGCCTGACCACTTCGCCTTCTGGAGCGAAAGTGTACCTGGACAATGGTCTGGTGGGCATCACCCCCATTCGCAGTTTCCCGGTCACCCAGAAACCCGAAGCAGAGTTGCGGGTGGAGCTCGATGGCTACCTGGCCTACCGGGAGAAACTCAGCCTGTCCCGGAACACCAATCTGTCGGTGGCCCTGAGTCCCCGCCCTCTGCCAGACCTGAAAATTCAGGCAGAGGTGGTGGGGGAGACCCTCAAGCAGCAGACCAGCAACGTGAAGCCCAACGACGTGAAACCCGGCGACACCAAACCTGCAACATCTGACAAAACCGCCAGAACACCAGAGAAAGCCCAGACCCCCAAAAAAGCCCCAGAGGCCAGTGAGAAGAAAATTGAAGTTGCAGCTTCCGACGAAACCCCCACCATGGCCGATGTGATCCGGGGTGTGCAGCTGCGCTTCGAGGGCAAAAGCTGGACCCGGGTGAAAGACAGCCAGGGCAAGGTGCTTTATGAGGGCACTCCAGGCAAAGGCCAGAAGCTGTCTTTTGAGGGGCCAGTGGTGATTCGCACGGGTTCAGCAGGTCTGGTGTGGGTGCAGCTTGCCGACGGTTCCGAACAGCGCATGGGCGTGGTGGGCCGGGTGGTTGAGCGGGCTTTTCCCTGAGCACCCTTCAAAAGTACTGCAGCAGTTCTCCAGACCAGGCTTCACACAGGGTGCTGTCACCCGATTTGTGGCCTGTTCTGTGGGGGTGTGAATGCTAAGCTGAAGCATGACCAATGCTTTTCAGGAAGTCTGGCGCAACCCCTGGGTTCGGGTGGCTGTGTTCCTGTTCTTCATCTACCTGATTTTTCAATTCTTGCAGAGCATCATCAGTGTGATTCTGGTGTTTCTTGCTGCATACCTGATTGCCTACCTCTTCAACCCGATGCTGGATTGGATGCAGCGAAGAAGGGTGCGTCGGGGTGTGGGCATCTTGCTGGTGTTGCTCTTGCTGGTGGCGTTCATTGCTCTGGGCATCCTGATCCTGATTGCGGTGGTCAACCAGTTGACCAGCTTTGCGCAACAACTTCCGCAACTGATCGATTCGGGAGGGGAGTTCTTCCGGGGACTGCTCAAGCGGTTCAACGACTTCGAGAAGGTTCCCCTGATCAGCCAGTACTCCGAGCAACTCGGTGAGATCTGGCAGCGCAATGTGTCCTCACTTTCTCAGAACGCCCTGAATTTCTTCCGCAACCTCTTGCAGCAGTCCGGGACTTTCATTGGCAGTTTTGCCAACTCGCTGTTGCAGGGCCTTTTCATTGTGATTCTTTCAATTTACCTGATGTCCGATTACCACCGCATCAACCAGACCCTCCTGAAGGTCTTCCCAGAGCGCTGGCAGCCCAAGGTGCTTGAGCTCAGTGGTCAGGTGAACACTGCCATCGGTGGGTACCTGAGGGGCCAGATTGCCATTGCGACCATCGTGGGAAGCATTGTCGGGATTGGACTTGCCATTGTTGGGGTTCCTTCTGCACTGGCCCTGGGTTTCGTGGCAGGTCTGTTCAACATCATTCCGTACCTTGGGGTGATCATTGCGATTGTGCCCACCATTTTGCTGGCCCTTTCGGTGGGCTGGCTCAAGGCCGTTCTGGCGGTGGTGGTGTTCATCATTGCGAACCAGCTGGAAGGCCACGTCTTCTCCCCAATGATTCTGGGAAGAACGACCAACCTGCACCCTGCCACCGTGCTCCTCAGCATTCTGGTGGGGGTCACCGTGATGGGCATCTGGGGTGCATTGCTGGCCGTTCCCCTGGTGGCTCTGGGCAAACTGCTCCTGCAGAACTACTACTATCCCAGCCGCTTCTACCGTTCCACGGAAGTCCGCATCATCCGGCCTGACGATTCTAAAATTTCCAGCTGACGGTCATCCGGGTCGAGCACAAAAAACATCCGCTTTCCTCCGGGGGAGCGGGTTTTTTCTCGGGTGAACGTCACCCCCTGTGCTTTGAGGGTGTCGTGCAGGGCATCAAAGTCCTCCACCACAAAGGCAATGTGTTCCATCCAGTTGCTCTGTTTTTTCTCAGGAGGCACGGAAGGCTGAAAAAATTGCAGGGTCCCCCCTGGGAACTGCAGCACCAATCGACGCAATGCTTCTTCTGGACGGGTTTCATCTTTCAGGACTTGTGCTCCCAGCAGCAGGTAAAATTCAATGATCTGGTCTGCGCTCTGGGTGATGAAAGAGACATGTTTCAGCATGTTTTCATTATCCCTCTCTCCAGAGAAATTTTTGTACCGAGTACTGAAAACTTTTTCAAGATGTAGATTTGACTGTGTTGAACTCCTGCAGGATGCCATTTCCTTTGACCGATTTTTTCATGATCAAACGGTCAAGGGGGCAAGCTTGACCTGTTTTTCAGCAGGTCCAATACTGAAAAAGTCTCAACAGCCTGAGGAGCCCACATGAAAAACAATGTCACCATCAATGCGGTGGCCCGCGAAGCCGGGGTTTCCATCAGCACGGTCTCCAGGGTGCTCAACGGCACCGCCAAAGTGGCCCCTGAAAAACTCATCCGGGTGGAAAACGCCATGCTGAAACTGGGTTACCGCACCCAGCTGGTGGCTTCCCACCGCAGCAGCAGCAAACTGAAAAGCATCGGGGTGATGCTGCAGGACCTCACCAGCATGTATTACACCCATGCCATTTCCGGAATTGAGCAGGCTTTGCAGGACACCGGGCACCATCCGGTGTTCATCAGCGGCCACTGGAACCCCACCACCGAACAGGAGGCCCTGGAAATCCTGCTGGACCGTCAGGTGTCGGGCCTGATCGTGATCGGGGGTTACCTCTCTGAGGACCACCTGCGCACCCTGGTCCGGCAGATCCCCACGGTGATTCTGGACCGGCAGGTCAAAGGGCTGGAGAAGTACTGCATCCCCATGAACAACACCCTCGGGGCGTACATGGCCACCAAGCACCTGCTGGACCTCGGGCACAGACAGATTGCCCACGTGACGGGAATGGCTGGAAACCAGGATTCCACCGAGCGCCTCGCAGGGTACCGCCAGGCCCTGCAGGATGCAGGAGTGCCCTTTGACCCGAACCTGGTGATCCAGGGGGATTTTCGGGAACTTTCCGGCATTCTGGCAGTGGAAATCCTGCTGAACCGCAATGTGCAGTTCTCTGCAATCTTCTGCGCCAACGACCAGATGGCTTACGGGGTGAGGCTTGCCCTGTTCCGCAAAGGCATCCGGGTGCCACAGGACATCTCGCTGGTGGGCTTTGATGACATTGCTGGATCGGACTACATCACACCGCCCCTCACCACCATCAAGCACCCCATTTTCGAAATGGGATTTGCTGCAGGAAAAGGCCTCCTCAGGGTCCTGAGCCAGCAGCCCTTTCCCACCTTTCCTGAATTTTCCCCTTCTCTGGTGGTCCGGGAGTCCACCACCATGCTGTTCAAACCCCGCTACCAGCCCCAGAAACGTTTTGACTTCTGACTGAACCCCAGCTTGCCCTCTGGTGCCCCCGGAGGAGGACCCTGAAGGAGAACCTGTGAGCCGGATTCAAACCCCCATTTCCAGCAGCACCATGGAGAGCATGCACCCAGACCCGGCCTCCTGCCAGATGGCCCGACGGGTCCAGTCGTCTTATGCTGAACTGATGACTGAGGTGGATTTTGTTCCGGTCAGCAAGTCCCAGAGGGCAGGCCTGAGTGCCTATTACAACAGCAACAACTGGGCTTTTCTGCACATCACCCACAGTGAAACCCTCGGACGCTGTTTAAAGCTGAGCTGGTGTGACCATGGACGGTTTCAGGAGATGCCCCTGATTCTGCAGTTGCCTGACCAGGGTCCGGTGCACCTTGGGGTGCGTTTTGCTTACGGATACCTGCAGTTTTATGTTTCCATGGACGGACTCACCTGGAGGACCTTCGGAGAGCCCCTCAGGGACAGTGTGCTGGCTGCGGCCACAGGCACTTTTGTGATGCTCTGTGCCCAGGATCAGGGGGAAAAATCCCGTCTGGCCCGCTTTAATTTGCGCAGTGATCAGGAGTACCGTGCCCCTGAAAACCTGCGTGGAGCCCAGCTTTTCATGCTGAATCCTTTCCCTTTTGTGCGCAATCGGGTGCACCACACAGCAATCCTGCTGAACCGCTGAACACTGAATTGGACCGGGTACATTCGTCCGTACCTCTGGCATGACATCTGTCCTATCATGACCATCATGTGGCAGGAGGCACTTTGCGAGTCTCCCCACCCTGAAGACCCGCCTGATCCGGTACAAAGGATGATGGCAGGGCAGAATCTCAAGCTGCCCCTGAAAGGATGAGCATGTCAGAACACAAACCCCAGGGCGGAGGCCGCCCCCGCATGATGGTGGACTTGGACCCCAGCGGTCAGGTCTCACAGAAAGAACCCGACCGCCAGAACCGCCAGTTCCTGAATTACGCTTTCTACAAGCTGTCCCCGGAGTTTCGCCGCCTTCCCGTGCAGGAGCGCGAGGAGATCCTGGCCGAGTTTCAGGCTGCTGTGGAGAAATGGCTGGATGCCCCTGCAGAGGCTGGCCGCATCCTGCGCACCTACAGCCTGGTGGGCACCCGCGCCGAGGTGGATTTCATGCTCTGGCGCATTGCTTTTGATGTCAGGGATTTCAATGAGGGCCAGGGCCTGCTGAACCGCACCCGCCTGATGGGCTACCTGACCCAGCCTTACAACTTCATTTCCATGCAGAAGCGCAGCCAGTACGTGAACCGTGTGGAAGGGAGCGGGCACGGCATTGAATTGCTTCCCGGTCAGGGCACCTACCTGTTCGTGTACCCCTTTGTGAAAACCCGTGCCTGGTACGACCTGAGCCCCCACGCCCGCCAGGGCATGATGGACGAGCACATCTACGCCTCCAACCCCTTCAAGGGCATCCGCCTGAACACCAGTTACTCTTACGGCATCGACGATCAGGAGTTTGTGGTGGCCTTTGACAGCGATTACCCCCAGGAGTTTGTGGATCTGGTGGGTCGCCTGCGTCACACCGAGGCCAGCCTTTACACCCTGACCGACACCCCGATGTTCACCTGCATCAAAAAGGACCTTTCCGGTCTGCTGCAAGATCTGGCCTGAACCAGGTTTTTGAGCCAGAATCCCTGAGGCCAGGGGTTCTGGTTCTTTGTATTCTCAGGGGCCTGCAGATTCGCTATGCTGGAAGCAAGCAGGAGGAAGCACAATGAAACTGATTACAGCCATCATCCGCCCGGACCGTCTTGGGCTGGTGAAAGAAGCCCTTTTCAGGGTTGGGGTGACCGGGATCAGCCTGAGCAAGGTCTCTGGTCACGGTGGCGAGCGTGAAATCATCGAGCACTACCGGGGAACCCAGGTGCGCATGGAATTCCACGAAAAAGTACAGCTGCAGATTGCGGTCAGCGAGCCTTTCGTGGATGTCACTGTGAACGCCATCTTGCAGAGCGCCCGCACCGGAGAGGTCGGAGACGGCAAGATCTTCGTGCAACCGCTGGACCGGGTGATCCGCATTCGCACCGGGGAGCAGGATGTGGATGCCCTCACCCCCGTCAACCAGCCCGAAACCACTGCAGCTGCCCTCAAGAAAAAGTAACCCAGGGAGTGACACTTTGTCAGGCGTTTCATGGAAAGCGCCTGACTTTTCATGTGATGACGGCTGAAAACAATTTAAAAATGATATTTTCTGCAGGGACTTTTGTCAGCTTCTTTGATCACCCTGGGGATCACCCTGCCAGAACGTAAGGGATTTCCCCTAATTTTTGTCTCGCTCATGTCTGATACAGAGTTTTCATATCCGGTAGCGGAGCCATTTCACCGATAATTCTTCTCCTGAAGCAAACTTTCACTTCAGGATGTGATTTTTTGAGAAGACGAAAGCCCCTACAATTCGATAGAATCTGAGGAAAATGACGGTTTCTTGAAGACTGGGAGGAATCCTTTAAGGCTTCCAACAGCCCCACTTCAGAAGTGTTGTTTTCTGCCTTCTAGCAAGCAGACGGAGGTTCTCTGGAAGAACGTACAAGTCACATGCTGGTTCTGTGTTTCCAGATCCCATCAGCTTGAGCTCAAGTTGATGGTTTATGTGTCTCTCACCCGCAAGGGTGCCGCGAGGAAGTGTAAATGCAAGATCGATCCCAACCTCCTGTGATTGTCGAAACGATCACACAGCAACGCAACAGACCTTACCAGAAACCCCGACTTCAGGCAGAAGGCAAATGGCAGAATGTCACCCTTCAACTTGGCAGCATCGGGTTCGGGCACTGAGAGGAATCCATGAAAAAGATTGCCCTGATCAGCTTCTCATTGATGCTGGTGGGTTGTTTTCAGCAACCTGCGCCTGTCACACCCCCTCCAAATCCAGAGAACCCCAAGCGTCTTTATGAGCTGACTTTTACCGATGCCAACTCCAAAAACCCCAAAGTGGAAATCACCGCCTACAAGCAGACCGCAACTGGATACCAGAAAACGGCCCTGACCGAAGTGGGCGGAAGTTTCACCCTGCAACGTCTGGGCGTGGAATCGTTCAGTGTGGACAGTGCAAAAAAACGCTACCTGAAAGCCCGCTACAAGATCACCAACACCTCTGGAAAAGCGATCGAAAACATCGCTTTCATCCCTGTTGATACCGACGATGATGGCAACCCCTCCAACAACGGAGGCAACATCCCCACGGTTGGGAATACACCCATCAAGAGCCTGAAGTTCTTTGACGGCAGTGATGCCTCCAGCAAGGCCAGCATCATCAGCCTGATGAGGGGCCAGAACTACGACATCACCACAGACAGTGTGACTGCCGATCCCACCGCCACCACTTTCCTGACCGGACTCAATGTCAGCGGCATCAACCCCACTCCGCCCAGCGGTCTGGTGATTGCCGAAGTCAAGAATTATGGCTGGCAGGTGCCCGGTGTGGTGCCCATCAGTGGATCGGTCAATGTGACTTTTGGGGCCAGTTACGACATGGCTGTGGACGGAGATGGCAAGTTCACCCCCCAGAATGATCCTTACTCCTTCTCGATCCTGTTCGTGTTCAGCGAGGAGGTGTCCTCATCAGGGATCACCCGCATCCACGATATTCAGGGTGCCACAGCGAGCGGGGATGCCGCGAGCTCGATGGTGGGCAGCACCGTCACCATTGATGGGATTGTCACCACAGACCTGCAGCAGGCCACTGAACTGGGTGGTTTTTACGTGCAGGAGAAAACGGCAGATCAGGACAGCGATCCCACCACCAGTGAGGGCATCTTTGTGGCCTGTGACACCACCTGCCTGACGGTGAACCAGAAAGACCGCATCCGCCTGACTGGTGAAGTGGCAGAAGTGAACGGGGAAACCCGCCTGATCAACATCTCCAACCCAATCGTGATGGCGACCAACCAGACCCTGCCTGCTGCAGCAAGTGTGACCCTCTCTGCCACTGCGACCAACTGGGAGCAGTACGAGGGCATGCTGGTTTCCACCACTGGAACTGTGTCTGACAACAGCCAGCTGGGCCGTGGAGGTCTGGTCACCATCACCGATCTGAACACCCTGCCTGCTTTCACCCAGGAAAACGCCCCCAATGCTGCAAACTTCACCACCTACGAAAATGAAGCTGCAGCCCGCACGGTCATCGTGGATGATGGCTCATTGACTGAACACCCCTCCAGCATCATTTTTGGTCGGGGCAACAACCCTCTGAACCCCGCCAACACCCTGCGAAATGGCGATGGAGCCACCGTGACAGGTGTGGTGGGATACAGCGGCTCTGGCTGGACTGGAACGGACGCCTACCGCATCCATGCCAGTGCCGCAAGTGCAACCTTTGTGGGTGGAGGTCGGGGTCCTGCACCCACCGATGCAGACCTCAACAACCCCCAGTTGAAGGTTGCAACTTTTGACCTGAACGGCTTCTTCAATGGGGACGGTGCAGGAAGTGGTTTCACCACCGAAGGGGCCAGCAACGCTGCCGAACTGACCCGCCAGCTGGACAAACTGCTGGAAGCCCTGCAGGACCTTGATGCTGATGTGATTGCCCTGCAAGGTCTGGAAAACGACTATGCAGAAAGCACCCCTGCCATCAAGACGCTGGTGGATGCCCTCAATGCGGCCCTGGGCAGTGCCGAGTACACCTACATCAATCCCGGGGTCAACCTGGGCAGCCAGACCACTGCAGTGGGCCTGATCTACCGCACCGCAGCAGTGACCCCTGTGGGCAGTTTCAGTGTGCTGGACAACACCGACAATGCAGCCTACAATGACGTGCGCAACCACCCGGCCCTGGCCCAGACCTTCCGCACTTCCGGGCTCGGGACCTTTACTGCGGTGGCTGTGGAACTTGAAGACCGCTCTGCAACTTGCGGTGGCAGCGATGATGACACCACCACCGGACAGGGCAACTGCAACGGAACCCGCAACACGGGTGCCCAGGTCCTGATGGACTGGGTGAACAGCGACCCCACCGGCTCTGGAGACACCGATGTGGCGCTGCTCGGGAACTTCAATGCCTTCATGCAGGAAGACCCCATCAACACCGTGCTCAACGGTGCAGACGACACCAATGGGACCGGAGATGACTTCATTCAGCTGTTCGATCCCAATGACTACACAGCAGTGGTGAACGGTCGCAGGGGCACACTGGACTACGCTTTTGTGAATTCCAGCCTGCAGCCCCAGCTGAAAGGGCTGGGCATCTGGCACATCAACGCTGCTGAACCCAGCGTGCTGGACTACAACACCGAGAACAAAACGGCGGCCCAGCAGACCGACCTGTACGACACCAATGCCTACCGTTCCAGTGCCCATGATCCTGTGGTCATCGGACTGACCCTGGATGCCACCAACGTCAACCCCACCGACATCACCCTGACCCCGACCAGCATCGCAGAGAACAATGCTGTGAACGCCACCGTGGGTGCTCTGGGAGCTTCTGACCCCAACAGTGGAGACACCTTCACCTATACCCTGGTGAGCGGAACAGGGGACACCGACAATGCCAGCTTTGACATTTCAGGCAGCAGCCTGGTCCTCAAACCCAGCGCCAACTTCGAAGCCAAATCCAGCTACAGTGTGCGGGTGCGGGTGACCGATCAGGGTGGCCTGAATTATGAGAAGGCGCTGACTGTTTCCATCACCGATGTGAACGAGGCCCCCACCACGATTTCCCTCAACCCTGGAACCATCAATGAGAACCTTGCTGCGGGTGCCTCTGCAGGAACACTCAGCACCAATGATCCTGATACCGGTGAAACCACCACCTACACCCTGGTCACGGGCACAGGCGATACCGACAATGCCAGTTTCACCATTGTGGGTGATGACCTGCGCAACACTGCAGCTTTCGACTTTGAGACCAAGTCCAGTTACAGCATCCGCGTTCGGGCCACCGACAGTGCCAACCACAGTGTGGAACAGCAACTCACTGTCACCGTCAATGATGTGTTTGAGAACGGTGCTCCCACCGACATCACCCTGACCCCGAGCAGCATTGCAGAGAACAACACTGGAGGGGCCACCGTGGGTGCCCTGGCTGCAGTGGACCCTAACGTTGGTGACACCTTCACCTTCAGTCTGGTGTCTGGTTCTGGTGACACCGACAATGGGGATTTCGCCATCTCGGGCACGGACCTGAAACTGACCCCCAGCGCCAACTTTGAAACCAAGTCCAGCTACAGTGTCCGTGTTCATGTGGAAGACCAGAACGGTGCAGCTTTCGAGAAAGCCCTGACGGTCACCATCACCAACGTGAATGAAGACCCCACCGACCTGACCCTCAGCAACGACAGCATTGCTGAAAACAGTGCAAACGGAAGTGCCATTGGCAACTTCAGCACCACCGACCCGGACAGTGGTGACACCTTCAGCTACAGTCTGGTCACCGGAACCGGGGACACCGACAATGCCAGCTTTACCCTGAGTTCTGCAGGTGCGCTGACCATCAACAACAGCCCCAACTTTGAGGCAAAGAGCAGCTACTCCATCCGGGTTCGCACCACCGACGCTGGCGGGAAGACCTTCGAGAAGAGCTTCACCATCAATGTCTCCAACATCAACGAAACACCCACCGTGCTGTCCCTGACCGGAAACAGTGTGGCAGAGAACCAGCCTTCTGGCACCGCAGTGGGAAGCTTCAGCACCACGGACCCAGATGCCAGTGACACCTTCACCTACAGCCTGGTGACGGGCACCGGAGACACCGACAACAGCAGCTTCCAAATTGTGGGCGGCCAGCTGCAGACCAATGCCACCTTCAACTTTGAGACCAAAGACAGCTACTCGATCCGGGTCCGCACCACCGACTCCGGCGGCCTCTTCATCGAGAACACCTTCACCATCAGCGTCACCAACGTCAACGAAACGCCCACAGACCTTGCCCTGAGCGCAAGCAGTGTGAATGAAAACGTGCCTGGAAACACTGTGGTGGGGACCCTGTCCTCCACCGATGTGGATGCAGGTGACACCTTCACTTACAGTCTGGTGTCTGGTGCAGGTTCAGATGACAATGCCAGCTTCAACATCAACGGCAGTGACCTGAGAATCACCAGCAGCCCCAACTTTGAAGCCAAATCCAGTTACAGTGTGCGCATTCGCACCACCGACGCTGGAGGCCTTTCCTTTGAAAAAGCCTTCACCATCACCATCAATGACCTGAACGAAACCCCTGTGCCGGTCAATGATTCTGGTTTGCAGGGACTGGGCAACACCACGCTGGAAGTGAACAAGAGCAGCACCTCTGCACTCAAAGTCAGTCATGGCAGTGCTTCATTTGACCTGCTGGACAATGACACAGATCCAGACACCAACCCGGCGTTCAGCAACCTGACGGTCACTGGGGTCAGCAATGTGACCTCTGGAGCCAGCGTCAGCTTTGACGCCAACGGCACCTTCCACTACACTCCCGCTCCAGGGTTCACTGGAACGGACACCTTCACTTACACGGTGACCGACGCTGGAGGCCTCTCCGCGAACGCCACGGTGAGCATTGATGTGCAGGGTCGGATCTGGTACGTGAAGAACGACACCGGATCAGCAGGCAGCGGCACCTCCCTCAGCCCATTCAACCAGCTCAGCAGTGCAGTTTCCTCCTCGCTGGCCGGAGACACCATCTACGTGTTTGCTGGCAACGGCAGCAACAGCAACATGACGACAGGTTTCACCCTCAAGACCAACCAGAAGCTGATTGGTGAAGGTTCTGCCCTGGCCCTCACGGACATCACTGTTCCGGGCAGCCACAATGCGCTGTCCTTCAACGGCAGAAGTGCAGGAACCGCCCCCCTCATCAGCAACACGGGTGGAGACGGCGTTTCTGGCAGCAACGTCGGAACCGTCGTCATCAAGGGTCTGAGCATCACGGGCAGCACCAATGGCGTGAACATCAACAACAACGGTGGCACCCACAGCGTGACCCTCAACAACCTGACCGTTGCCGGTGCCACGCAGGCAGTCGCCCTGGGCAACAGCAGCACCGCCACCACCACCGCCGCCCTGAACAACCTCACCCTCAATGCCTCAGCTGGAACCGGTCTGTCCCTCAGCAAAACCGCAGGCACCTTCAACATCAGTGCCTTTGATGACATCCTTGTCAGTGGAAACACCACGGGAACAGGCATCAATGCCAGCAACGTGAACTTCAGCAGCATCACGGGGGCAACGGTGGCTGTTGGCACGAGTGGCAACGGCACCGGAACAAACGGTGTTCTGCTGGACGGCAGCACAGGTTCACTCAGCTTCGACAGCCTGAATGTGTACAACGACAACGGCACGGGTCTGAAAGCCAACCAGGGTGGTCTGACCCTGGTGGTCAGTGCAGGCAATGTTGAGTCCACCAATGGTCCTGCAGTGGACATCAGCTTTGCCCCCAGCAACCTGAACTTCACCACAGTCAGAAGCGTCAACTCTGGCACCACCGGGGTGAGCCTCTCTGCAGCGAACACCTCCACCAACATGAGCTTCAGTGCAGGCAGCGCTTCGACCATCACGGGCTCCACTGGACACGCCTTCTATGTGAACAGTGGAACAGGCAACATCACCTACCAGGGCACCATCACCAAGAACGGTGGGGGATCAGGCACCAACGCTGTGCGGGTCACCGGGCGCAACGGAGGCAGTGCCAGCACCATCAGTTTCACAAACACCATCACAGATGGAGTTGCAGACACTGCAGGTGGCATCTACCTGGATGACAACGATGTGGCAACCATCAACTTCACTGGCCAGATCACTGCAAACACCCAGAGCCAGCCTGCCTTCACCGCCATCAACGGCGGGACTTTCAGCAGCAGTGCCACCAACAGCACACTGACCACCACCTCTGGAACGGCATTGAACGTACTGAACACCAACATTGGCAGCAGCGGTCTCAAATTCCAGAGCATTTCCAGCAACGGAGCTGTGAACGGAATCTATGTCAATGGAACGGGCAGTGCGGGCAGCCTTTCTGTGCTGGGAACGGGTTCTGCAGGTTCAGGAGGCACCATCCAGAACACCAGTGGACATGCCATCTACCTGATAGACACCCAGACCCCCAGTTTTGACCGCATCATTGTGCAAAACATTGCCCTCAGCGGCCTGCGTGGTGAAGGCAATGTGCGGGGTTTCACCCTGACCAACAGCACCATCAACAATGTGGGCACCATCGGAGATGAGTTGCAGCAGTACTCCAACGTGGCATTCAACACGGCCACTTCCTTCAATGAGCAAAACCTCTCTGGCGCTGTAACCATCACGGGCAACACCCTGACCAACGCCAAGTACCATGGGGTGCACGTCATCAACTATCAGGGCACCCTCACCGACCTGAACGTTTCCAACAACACCATCACCAGCAGCACCAGCAATGCAGTGTCTCTGGGCAGTGGGATTTCCATCATTGCCCGTGGGACAGGCAACACAGCCAGCAACATCACCAAAGCCACCATCAACGGCAACATCATCACCAATTTCCCCACCGGGGCTGGGGTGATCTTCCTGGGTGAAAACAACGGTGCCACAGCAGCTCCACAGCTTGGAGACACGGCCAGCAGCACCAACGTGATCACCATTTCCAACAACCTGATCAAGGGTGATGCCACCACCAAGATGAACGCCAACGCCATCGCTGCTTACATTGGCAGTTCCAGCAGCAGTGGTCGGGGCAAAGCCCACTTTGAGATTTTCAACAACGGTACAGAGGACAACCCACTGGCCAACATCAAGGGCAACGTCATCACCCACACCACCGACGGTTACGCCGACTCTGTGGTGAACATTTACAACAACTACGTCTCTCCCAACACCACTGGCATTGGTGCCATGGGGATCACCGCCGCCTGTGACAAACCCACCGGAGCGCCCAACACCGCCAACGGGGTGGCCAATGTCAGCATCACGAACAACACCGTGACCAAGACCAGTGGAGCAGGCATCCGGGTGGGAGCAAATGCCACAGCATGCACCATGAACGCCAAGATCATGAACAACTCGGTCAGCAACCTGATTGGCGCTGGATTCAACGAAGGCATTCAGGCCATTGCCGGTGGAACTGGTTCTGGAAACTCCATCATGTGTGCACGAATCGAAAACAACACCAGCACGGGTGCTGGTGGAGCAGGAGGCATTTACCTCGCCAAATACAATCCCACCACCTTCAATGTCCATGGCATGCCTGCAACCAATGGAGCTGGAGCCCTGACTTACATCAACGGGAAAAACCCGGCCACCATTGACAACTATGTGGAAGCTGTTTCCCCTGCCGTCAACAGCTTTGGAAACTGCAACTTGCCCTGAACCCTCTTCTACAGGAGTACCTCAAGCCTGAGGTACTCCTCTTCTTGATGTTTTGCTTTTTGTTGCTCCCATCAGCCCAGCAGGGCTGTGCGGAAGGAGGATTCACAGTATGGCCGAGCCGTTCCTGTCAGAAATACGGATCATGAGCTTCAACTTTGCCCCCAAGGGGTGGGCCCTGTGCAACGGACAACTGTTGCCCATCAACCAGAACCAGGCCCTGTTTTCCTTGCTGGGCACCACTTTTGGTGGTGACGGACGGGTCAACTTTGCCCTGCCCAACCTGCGCGGTCAGACCCCCATTCATGTGGGCAACGGCCACAACCTGGGAGAAACCGCAGGCGAGGAAGTTCACGTCCTGTCCCAGGCAGAGATGCCTCAGCACGTGCACACCGTCAACACCGCCAACACGGTGGCAGGCACCAACACTCCGCTGGCCACCTCGGTGTTCTCCCAGTCTGCGGGTGCATTGATGTACTCCGACCCCAGCAACCTTGTGGCCTTCAATGCCGGTGTGGTGGGCAGTGTGGGTGGGTCACAACCCCACTACAACATGCAGCCCTTTCTGGTGCTCAACTTCTGCATTGCCCTGCAAGGCATTTTCCCCAGCCCCAATTGATTCATTGCACCCCCTGAACCGGAGGAGAGTATGGCACAACCTTATGTTGGAGAAGTCAGAATTTTTGCGGGCAATTTTGCACCTGCAGGATGGATGTTCTGCGAAGGACAGCTGTTGCCCATTTCAGAAAACGAGACGCTGTTTCAGCTGATTGGAACCACTTACGGCGGAGATGGAGAGTCTACCTTTGCTTTGCCCGACATGCGAGGGAGAATCCCCCTCCACATGGGTACTGCACGTTCTGGCACCACCTACCAGCTTGCAGAGCAGGCAGGCACCGAGGAAGTCACCCTAACGGTGAACCAGCTTCCCATGCACACCCATCCCATGCTGGGGACAGGCAACAACGGTGTGGTTGCGGCCCCCAGCAACCAGGTGCTGGCCCAGTCCCTGGATGCCAGTGTGCTGGCTTACGGCACCGCCGGACCTTTCCAGCCCCTGGCTCCCAATGGGGTGTCTCCTGTGGGTGGCTCCCAGCCACACACCAATTTTCAGCCTTACCTTTGCGTGAATTTCATCATTTCGCTGTTCGGCATTTTCCCCAGCCCCACTTAAGGAGTAGACCATGGCAGATCCTTTTGTTGCAGAAATCCGAATTTTCCCTTTCAACTTCGCTCCCAAAGGCTGGGCATGGTGTGATGGACAGCTCTTGCCCATCAGCCAGAACACAGCCCTGTTTTCCCTGCTGGGCACCACCTATGGTGGAAACGGCAAAAGCAATTTTGCATTGCCCAACCTGCAAGGCAGTGCCCCCATGCACCCGGGCCAGGGACCGGGCCTCAGCCTCCACGACCTGGGTGAAACCGGAGGTTCAGAGACCGTGAGCCTGCTGGAAAGTGAGATTCCTGCCCACAGCCACAGCGTCTCTGCTTCCAAGCGTTCCGGGGTTTCCCGCACGCCAGATGGTCAGTACCCTGCTGCTGGCGTGGCTGTAGGCCTCTACAGCAATGGTCCCACAGACACCACCCTGGCGTTCCAGGCCCTGGCTCCTGCTGGTGGCTCTCAACCCCACAACAACATGCAGCCTTACCTCACCCTTTACTTCAACATTGCGTTGCAGGGTGTTTTTCCTCCCAGAGGCTGAGCCTCGTTGTCCTGACAGGCGTGAAGATCACGCCTGTTTTTGTTAGGTTGAATGAATGACACTGCCTGAAAACCTTCCTGTTGTCCTTCGTCCTGTCACCCAGCAGGATTACCCACTGCTGTTTCAGGTTTATGCCAGCACC
This sequence comes from Deinococcus cellulosilyticus NBRC 106333 = KACC 11606, assembly GCF_007990775.1. Classification (NCBI taxonomy): domain Bacteria; kingdom Thermotogati; phylum Deinococcota; class Deinococci; order Deinococcales; family Deinococcaceae; genus Deinococcus; species Deinococcus cellulosilyticus. The sequence continues at coordinate 124,294 of NZ_BJXB01000011.1, forward strand.
CGTGACGATGTGATGCAGGTGGGCTGGACCGATGAGCAGAAGCACACTTTTCTGGTGCAGCAATTCACTGCACAGGACAGCCAGTACCGTGAGCATTATCAGGGGGCAGACTTTCTGGTGATCGAACTTCAGGGCCATCCCATTGGCCGCCTCTACCTGCACCGCACCCGCAAAGAACACCGACTGATGGAAGTCACCTTGCTTCCCCAGTACCGCAATCAGGGTCTGGGAACGGCCCTGATGCATGCCCTGATGGAACAGGCCGATGCAGCAGGTTTGCCCCTCACTTTGCATGTGGAGCAATTCAACCCTGCCTACCAGATGTACCTGCGTCTGGGCTTTCAGGATGTGGAACAGAGAGGGATGTACATGTTCATGGAGCGGCCTGTGCCTCAGAAACAGGAGTGAACTCCAGCAAAAAGCAGCCCTGCAAGGTTTTGAGCAGGGCTGCTTTTCATTTCAGATCAGGTGAAAATCACTTCAAAGACTGTGCCTCTGGCATCAGGCTGCAAGGGCACCATGAAAATGTCCAGTTCGCCCACTGCCGGGTGAGTGACCTTAAAAATGGCCTGGGGCACCAGACGCTTTCTGGAATCCACAAAGATCAGGGAGTAAGGCCTGCGACCAGAAGTGGGGAGCACATCTCCACCCAGCAGGTTCGCTTCGGCAAGTTGCACTTCAAAAGCCTCTTGCGGGTTCACCTGCACATGAAAGGTCTCTCCAATCAGGGGTTTGAAGTGGTCAATGGTGAGGGTGCGCAGCATCTCGGTCATGAAGAAGTCCTCCGGTGGTGGTTCTTTTCCATCATACCGGAGGACTTTCAGAGACACGCATTACTCGGTGAAGACAGTGGCCCTTGCCCCGAGTTGCACAGGCAGAATCAAGCGCTTGCCGTCCCGCTCCACCTGCAACTTCACCACATCTCCGATGCTCTTGCGGCGCACCACCCCGATCAGTTCATCAAAGGTGTTCACAGGGGCACCGTCCACAGCCAGGATGTAATCTGCCTTGAGGACCCGTTCGCTGGAGCCATCTTGCAGCCTGACGGTTTCTTCCCGCTCGGCACGCAAACCTGCTTTTTCTGCAGGGCTGCCTTTTTCCACACTGCCCACCCGCACCCCATGGTCAAAGTCCGAGGCATGGAAGGAGGAACGCACCCCCAGTACAGGCACATCCCGTTTGGTTCCGGCCATCAGTTCGCTCAGGATCTTCTGTTCCTGGTTCATGGGTACGGCATAAGCGGTGGTGGATTGGTCGTCATACACCCGGATGTAACTGACCACGCCCACAATCTCACCCTTTGCATTGGCCACAGGTCCCCCAGAGTCTCCAGGGGCAATCGGGGCACGCATTTCCAGGGTTCCAGGGGGGAAATCCGCCCGACTTGCTGCCACATTCAGGTCAATGACCTTCCCGACCCGTCTTTTCAGGAAGTCACCGCCACTGTTGCCCACCGCCAGAATGGAATCTCCAACATTCGGGTGCTTCGGGGCGAGGGGCAGAAAGGTGGCCTTGTTGATGCGGACTTTCAGCAGGGCGAGGTCGGTGGTGTTGTCAAAACCCACCACATCTGCCGTATAACGCCTCAGGTTGGGCAGGACCACGGTCACCTGATTGCGGAACTCCACCACATGGTAGGCCGTGAGTGCGTAACCATCCTGATTGATGAAAAAACCCGTTCCCACCACCACACCATCCGAAACATCCCGCTCGATCTTGAAGGTGGCTGCCCGGACCATCTGGTACAGTTTGTCTTCCTCGCTGGCGTTTTTCAGCACAACAGGTTCAGGGGGTTTCACAAGAACATCACGGACCTGCTCGGTTGCTTTTGGGAACATCAACAGCAGCACACCAAGCACCACCACAAGGGTCAGACAGCCTCTCATTGTCTTTAGTATAAAGTCGCCTGATGACAGAGATCGTTGTGAACATTAAGATTGGTTGGTCTTTTCTGAAGCGGCCAGCATGCAGGGTATATTGAACGCATGGCGTACTGGCTCTTGAAAAGCGAACCCGACGTTTTTGGCTACCAGGATCTGGAACGGGTGGGCAAAGAACCCTGGAATGGCGTGAGGAATTATCAGGCAAGGAACCACCTCAGGGCCATGCAGGAAGGGGACCTGGCGTTTTTTTATCACTCCAACAGCAATCCTCCGGGGATTGCAGGCATCTGCCGGATCGCCCGGAGTGCCTACCCGGACAACCTGCAGTTCGACCCTGACAGCAAGTATTTTGACCCCAAAAGCACTGAGGACAACCCCAGGTGGAGCATGGTGGATGTGGTCCCAGTGCGCCCCCTCCCTTTCCTGTCTCTGGACACCCTGCGAGGGCTCCCAGAACTGGAGGACATGCCCCTCCTGAAAAAGGGCACCCGCCTCTCGGTGATGCCTGTGACCGCAGACGAATGGCAGGCGATTCTGAAACATGCAGGGGTGGAAGATGCAGATTTCCTTTCTGCCCCTGCAAGATGACCACCTGACCCTGCTGCACTGCTGGTTACAGCAGCCACATGTCCGGGAGTTCTGGGACGATGGGGACCGAACCCTGGAGGATGTGCAAGCCAGCTATGGAAGTGCAGACCGGGATGTGGATGCTTTCCTGATCCTGCTCGAAGACTGCCCCATCGGGTACATCCAGGCTTACCCTGTGGATGCAGAAAGCCCATTTGTCTTCTGCAGAAGAGGGAACACCTGGGGCATGGACCTCTTCATTGGAGAGGTGAAGCACCTGGGCAAAGGGCTTGGCTTTCAGGCGGTTCAGGTTTTTGCGGACTTTCTGCACACCGAATACGGAGCAGATCGGGTGTTGATTGATCCCTCCATTCGCAACCACCGGGCCATCCACATCTACCAGAAGGCAGGCTTTGAGCCCGTGGCAGAGCTGGTACACGCAGGGGAGAGGCTGCTGCTCCTCAGGCGAGATAGACCGTCTCCCATCCAGTGACGGGGGCCCAGGGGTACACTGGGTAAGGTATGACACAGACCCTGAGTGAACAGGACGTTCTCTTTCCTTTAAATGATGGCATCGGCTCCGTTGCCCTGATTCAACACGTTGGCGATGACAAGAGTGTGGTGAACGCAGCACGCGTCAGTTTTGGTGGGGACAACCGCATGCCCCTGGATGAAAAAGACGCCAGACTGATCCGTTACCTGCTCAAGCACCAGCACGGCAGCCCGTTTGAGCACAACAGCCTGACTTTCAAAATTGTGGCCCCCATTTTTGTGGTGCGCCAGTGGATGCGCCACCGGGTGGGCGTGTCCTACAACGAAATTTCAGGCCGTTACGTCGAGATCAAAGACCAGTTCTACACCCCTGGGAACTTCCGCCAGCAAGCAAAGAGCAACCGCCAGGCCAGCATCGAGGCCACCGACAGCCTGAATCAGGAAAAAGCCCACGAGGTCTGGGAAGCTGCCTGGAAGAATGCCTATGAGGCGTACCAGCAGTTGCTCTCCCTTGGGGTCACCCGTGAGCAGGCCAGAGGTGTGTTGCCCCTGACCATGTACACGGAGTTTTACTTCACCTGCAACCTGCGTTCCCTGTTTCACTTCCTGGCCCTGCGTGACCATCCCGGAGCCCAGTGGGAAACGCAAATGTATGCCCGTGCACTGGCCCAGTTGTCCGAACCCCTGTTCCCTTCCAGCTTTGAAGCCTGGCGCAGTCTGAATGCTCACGAATAAACCTGCTCTTGCCTGACTGAAAAGGTGTTCACGGGGTCAGGCAAAACCCCAGCACGTCAAGTATGAACCATTACCCCGCAACCCTGCGGGGTTTTCTAGAATGGGGTATGCTCGAAACGCAGGAGAGCACCGAAACCCACCAGCCCAGTGGCCTGAAGCAGACCCTGGGCGTTCTGAAAGATGCTGTGCAGGCCTTCTCGCTGGACAACGTTCCACGCATGGGGGCAGCGCTGGCCTACCACACCATCTTCACCATCGGTCCCCTGCTGATTCTTGCTGTGGGGATTGCGGGTCTCTTTCTGGAGACCGAAAGCATCAAACAGAACATCTACAACCAGATGTCCGAGGGGTTCGGGAGCAACTTTGCCAACAGCATGCAGAGTGTGCTGGAACTCACCAGTCAGGCCGGGCTTCCTGCAACAATTTCCGGGGTGGTGATCCTGCTCTGGACCGCTTCCAATTTTTTCATTCACCTGCAAGATGCGCTGAACACCATCTGGGACATCAAACCCAAACACACGGACATCCTGCATCTGGTGGTGGGCCGCCTGATGTCTGCGATTCTGGCGATTGTGCTGGGCCTCCTGATGGTGGCTTTTTTGACGGCCAACGTGTATGTGACGGCTTTTGCTGCAGAGCATTTTGGTTTCATCCCCTATGCGCCTTTCCTGCTGAAGCTGGGAAGCCTGATCCTCAGCATTCTGGTGTTCACGGTGCTTTTTGGGGTGCTGTACCGTTTTTTGCCCAACATCCGGCTGTCCTGGCAGGATGTGAGTTTTGGTGCAGGCATCACGGCAATCCTGTTTGTGATTGGGCAATATGCCATCAGCCTGTACATCGCCCGATTTTCACCCGCAAACACCTTCGGGGCTGCCGGGACGCTGGTGGTGTTCATGCTGTGGGTGTACTTCAGTGCACAGCTGTTTTTCTTCGGAGCAGAGGTCACCTGGGCCTACAGCAACAAATTCGGGACCATTGCGGCCCGCACAGCAGCCCACCGGGCAAAAGAGAAGGTGCTGGAACTCTCCCAGCCTGAGCCTGAACCCCGCAAGATTCCACCCATGAGCAAGGCCACCTTCAGTGTGGCAGGGTTTCTGGGCGGCGTGGTGGTGGTGCTGGTGGCCATTCCAGCCATGCTGGTGCTGGGTATGCGTCGCCTGTTCCAGCGCAGAAGGGTTTAGAAACATTGATCGTTTCTGGTTCATCCATGAATGCCGGGATCTGGATGTGAGGAGTTAGCAACTTTTTGAAAGACAACTTCGTAACATAAGGCATGTTCAGCAACTTTCTTGCCCGGATTGGCGTGGGTGCCACGCAGATTGATACGCAACTCTCCAAAAACAGCTTTTACCCCGGTGAGATCGCCGAGGGACGCGTTGTCGTCAAGGGCGGCAGCACCGCTCAGGAAATCGAGTACCTGAAATTGCAGGTGTGCAGCCAGTACAAAAACGACGACAGCACCGTCACTGCCGTGCTGGGTGAAACTGTGGTTTCCCACCGCTTCACTGTGCAACCCGGAGAAACCCTCACCTTCCCGATCCAGTTGCAGATCCCCTATTCCACCCCGCTCAGCTACTACAACACCCCGGTCTGGCTGTATACCGCTGCGGCCATCTCTGCAGCTGTTGATCCCAAAGACAATGACCGCCTGAACATTGCCCCCAGTCCTCTGCAGGCCGCGGTGCTGGAGGCCCTCACCCAGCTTGGCTTCCACCTGCACTCCTCCCAGTACGAGTACGAGGGCCACAAGTACCACAGGCCCGTTCAGGAGCTGGAGTTCCGCCCTGGAGGTGAATTCAGGGGCCGCATCAAGGAACTGGAAGTGGTGTTCCTGCCCGAAGGAGACCATCTGGATGTGATTCTGGAAGTGGACCGCAAGGCAAAAGGCTTTGCCAGCATGTTCGTCAGTGAATTCGAAACCAAGGGTTCCCTGCGCGTCACACCCAGCATGCAGCACAACCTGGCCGAGCAGCTGCGCCAGAAAATTTACAGCATGATCTGATCTTTCTGCACCGTTCCTTGCCTCCCTGGCCTGTCAGGGAGGTTTATCATTTCACCATGACAGACATCATTTACCTGACCTCCCCTCAGGTCAGCAACGAGGCTCTCAATGCCCTGTTTGATGCAGCCTGGAAAGGACACCAGCACAGAGACTTCCAGCCCATCTTGCAGCGCAGCCTGACTTACATGTGTGCATATTCGGAAGAGGTGCTGGTGGGTTTTGTCAATGTGGCCTGGGATGGAGGGGTGCATGCTTTCCTGCTGGACACCACAGTCCATCGGGATTTTCAAAGGCAGGGCATTGGGCAGCAACTGGTGCAGGAAGCCATCCGGGAAGCCCGTCGGCAGGGTTGCCACTGGCTGCATGTGGACTTTGAACCCCATCTGGAAAGCTTCTACCGTGCCTGCGGTTTTCAGGACACCCGGGCAGGCCTGATCCAGTTGCAGCGCTGACCTGCTTTGCTGGCTTAGAATAAACCCTGACATGCGTGACCAGAGCTGGCTTGACACCTTATTTCCGAAAAATGCAGAACGCACCCTTCCCTGGCCGGACCTGCCAGAGGTGGTGACCCTGTACCGTCCTGTGGGCCTCAGGGAACTGGAGCTCATTCAGGAAACTGGATACCAGGCCTATCCACCCAGATTGCCAGACCAGCCCATTTTCTATCCGGTTTTGAATTTTGAATATGCAGAAGAAATCGCCCGGGACTGGAACACCCGCATGAACTCCCACTGCGGATTTGTCACGGCTTTTGATGTCCCGGCTGCCTTCATCACCCGCTACCAGATTCAGATTGTGGGGGACCATTACCATCAGGAACTCTGGATTTCAGCAGAGGAACTTGCAGAGGTCAATGCCCAGATCATCGGGCAGATCCGCGTGCTCAGTGCCTATTATGGACCGGGGTTTGAAGGAGAAATTGACCCGGAGACAGGATATCCAGTCGGAATCCGATTCTGAAAAGAAGAAGCTGTACCTAAGTACAGCTTCTTCTTTTCACAGGATGATCTGGTTGCCCAGAATCTTCCCGGTCAGCCAGAATGTGCCCTGCACAATGTTTCCAGCCTGCAGGTCTGTGTAAAGCAAATCTGGATGGATGATCACATCGTATTCGCCCCCCAGGGTTTTCACCAGGGCATGGTGAAAACTTTCCTGGGTGACCGGATTGGTGATGGTGAAAACATGCTGCACAATCCCGGTGAACATCCCATAAGGCTGCTCGGTCTCTCCAAACAGACCCGAGGAAATGAAAGACTCCGTGGCAAAAGCAGGTCCGGTTTCTTTGGAGGTGTTGTAATGCTGCTCGTCACTGAAGACTTTGAGTTCATGGGCAAAGGCCGCAACCTGCACCCGGTGAATGCTGGGCAGCATCATGCGGGAATGCACCAGAAAATCCGGGCAGTCAAACAGCAGGGGATACTCCCCATCCTCAGGACCGGATTGTGCCCCTGCCCAGGCGTAATAAGCCCCATCAAGGTCCTCCCCCTCACTGCCCACTTTGCGGGTCAGACCCATGCTCAGGCGCGACCTGCCCGAAAAATGCGGATTGAGGCCCACAAAATGACCTTCCAGGTCCAGCTGCCCCCACAGTTCAATGCCATTCCCCACGTTCCAGAAAATGTATTTGCCCTTCGAGGTGCTGATCTGCTGTCCCTTCTCATACGTCATCTGGGCCAGCTTCACAAAGTCCTCCTGCGAGAAGACCGGAAATCCAATGGCATGAAAGTGGTTCGTCATATGGTCTCAGGATAGGAACCGGAGGTCAAAAGTGCGTCTGCCACATGGTGGAGAGGGGGTTACGCAGAAGGGCTTAGAAGCCGAGGACTGGAGCTTAAAGCAGAAGGCAGAAGGGTAGGGGATGTGCCGAGGGCCGAGAGCAAGGGCCGAGGGCAGGCAGTGAAGCTGAGGCTTACGCTTTGAGCGTCATTTCCTGAGCCGGTGTTCCAGTGGAAGAAAAATATCCCTGTGTCATGTCAGGATGCTTCTCTTGACATCCTTAATCCTGGAATTTACGCGGCTCTCGGCTCTCGGCCTTTTCCCACCCACCACGCCGCAAAGCCTGACCTTTCTGGGTTAGAATACATATTCGTTGAAACCCGAACTCCGGGAATCTTTAGGAGGTCTTGAATGGCTAGAGTACTGATGATTGGTGCTGGTGGCGTGGGCACGGTTGTGGCCAAGAAGTGCGCCCAGAACGACAGTGTGTTCACAGAGCTGATGATTGCCAGCCGAACCAAAGCGAAGTGCGACAAGATTGCAGACGAAATCAAGCAGTACTTACCCGACTCCAGAACCGTGGTGACCACGGCCAAAGTGGATGCCGACAATGTTCCAGAACTGGTTGCCCTGATCAACGAGTACAAACCCGAACTGGTGATCAACGTGGCCCTGCCTTACCAGGACCTGACCATCATGGACGCTTGCCTGGAAACGGGCGTGCACTACCTGGATACCGCCAACTATGAGCCCCGTGATGTGGCCAAGTTCGAGTACTCCTGGCAGTGGGCTTACCGGGAGCGTTTCGAGCAGGCCGGACTGATGGCCCTGCTGGGTTGCGGTTTTGACCCTGGTGCCACCAACGTCTTCACCGCTTACCACGCCAAGCATTACTTCGATGAAATCCACTACCTGGACATCGTGGACTGCAACAACGGGGACCACGGCAAGGCCTTTGCCACCAACTTCAACCCCGAGATCAACATCCGCGAAATCACCGCCAATGGTCGCTACTACGAGAACGGCCAGTGGGTGGAGACCCAGCCTCTGGAAATCTCCCAGGACATCTACTACCCCAAGGTGACCACCCGCAAGTCCTACGTGCTGTACCACGAGGAACTCGAGTCTCTGGTCATCAACTTCCCCACCATCAAGCGTGCCCGTTTCTGGATGACGTTCGGAGAGCAGTACATCAAGCACCTGACCGTGCTGCAGAACATCGGCATGACCAGCATTGAGCCCATCAACTACCAGGGCATGCAGATTGCCCCTCTGGAGTTCCTGAAGGCAGTGCTGCCTGCCCCTGAGAGCCTCAGCGCCGGGTACACCGGTCAGACCTGCATTGGCGTGCAGGCCAAGGGCATCAAGGACGGCAAGGAAGTGGTGCACTTTGTGTACAACGTGAAAGACCACGCCGAATGCCACCGTGAAGTGCAGGCCCAGGGTGTGTCTTACACCACGGGTGTCCCTGCCATGATCGGCGCCATGCTGATGGTCAACAAAGTCTGGTTCAAACCCGGCGTGTACAACGTTGAAGAATTCGATCCCGATCCCTTCATTGCTGAAATGAACAAATGGGGTCTGCCTGTGGATGAACTTGCAGGCATCGAACTGGTGAAGTAAAACTGTACTCATCTAGTTAAGGGCTGAATGGTTGATCCATTCAGCCCTTAAAGTTATGGAAGTATGCCAGATATGCAGTCCAGTCTTCAGGTTAAGATGCCAGCAGATGTTCTTCGTTTATTGCGTGAAATCAGATATGTTGAGCTGGAGAATCACCTGAATGGTTTGCAAAAGGAGTTTGAGCAGGGAAAACTTAACGAGAATGATCTGCAACAGGCATTTTCGGCTTTTGAGTCTCAATTTAAAACTGTAGGTCCCATGATTGCTGAATGGGTGGAGCGGTTCCCTCGATCTTATGCTGCTCGACTGGCCCAGGCAAAATGGTTCCTGGCCCAGGGGTTGTTGTACCGAGGAGGGGCCACTTTTGATCGGGTGTCGATCCGAGGGCGACGCGGCTTGCAGTACTTTCTGGAACTTGCACGGGGAGCTGCAACGGAGAGCCTCACCATGACAGAAAAACCATTGCTGTCATGGATTTTGCTGGGAGAGGTGTATCATGTGCAGGGCAACCGTCTGACTGTGCAGAACATCCAGCAAAGCCAGTTCCCGGAGTGGTATGTTCAGGGACACATCTGCCACCCACAGAGCATGTTGTTGCGTACAAGAATGTTGCACACCCTTAGAAAAGAATGGGGTGGCTCCAGAGACCACATGTTCCACTATATTGAAGGTCAGCGAGACCAGATTCCCGAACAGCACCTGAACCAGTTGTGGGGGGAGTTTCATGCCAACCTCGCCCACCATTTGTTTCACTTTCAAGACCAGACTGAGGAGGCCTTGAAAGCAATTGATCAGGCCATCTCTTACCATTCCAGATTTTATTACAGCAAGGTTTTTTACCTCTGGTTTGAACAGGAAGAACAGGCCATGTTACTCCTTGAAGAACGCATGAACCATGATGGTATGCTGCTGCGCCACCAGACCATTGGCAAAGCCTCCTATGTGGCAGAGGAGGCAATGTCCAGAAACCCTGCAATGTCAAAAATGATATTTCAGTACATGGTCTGGCGTGCAGAAGATGGAGATCTTGAAGCTTTGCCTGTGCTGGGGAAAGCTTTGCTGGACCAGCCTTCATTGGACCCTGAGACACCAGCGTATTTCTGGCTGGAAAGAGCCATTGCTGAAGGAGCAGTACAGAGTGGACAGCTGTATGCAGAGTACTTGCGAGATCAATCCAAAGAGTTGCCTCGCGAAAAATTGAGAAAAGTGCTGTTGACCGCAGATCAAGGGAGTGATTTTTGCGCTTACCTGGTGTATCGATACTTTCGCTGGTATCAGAAGGCTTTCCAATTGAGTCCCCTCAAAAGGTACCACTACCTGCATCTTGCTGCTGATGGAGGCAATGAAAAAGCCTGTCTGCGCCTCGGCAACATGTTGAAAGCTGGTCGTCTGGTGTTGGATGCCCAGGGTCAACTGGTCCCTCACTACGGAAAACCAGACCAGGAGAGTCAGGAATATGGGGTATATTTGCTGCAACGTCCTCAATCCAGCTCAGATTCACCTTGGTACATCCGCCTTCTGAATTCGGCCATAGAGAAGACAGAATCCCTCTCATGGTGGGCTTTGCATCAGGAAGGAGCATCTGGGAAAACTGAGGAACCTGCCACCCCTGGGGGCTGGAGGAAATGGCTCAGGTACTGGTGGGTGTTTTTTCTGGTCTTTTCACTTTTACGTCTGCTCGGCAACCTCCTGTCCTGAAAAGCGACATCGACACCCGCATCCTGACAGAGAGGGTGTATCCTGCTTGAGATGACCACCGAGATTTTCCCTGTTGAAAAAATCCCCTTTGACCAGATGCCCAGCCCCTGTTTTGTGCTGGATGAATCACGTCTGAAACACAATCTGGAGATCCTGAAACGGGTGCAAGATGAGTCTGGTGCCCACATCATCTGTGCCCTCAAAGGCTACAGCATGTGGAGCACCTTCCCGATGGTGCGCCAGTACCTGTATGGTGCAACTGCCAGTTCCCTGAACGAGGCCCTGCTGTCCAAACACGAGATGGGCAAGGAAGTGCACGTGTACATTCCGGCCTACAGCGATGAGGAGTTCCCTCAGGTGCTGGAACTCGCGGACCACCTCACCTTCAACACCTTCACCCAGTGGGAGCGGTACAGGGATCAGGTGAAAGCCTACACCGAGCGCACCGGCAAGCACATTGGTTGTGCCATCCGCATCAACCCCGAGTACAGCGAGAACAAGGTGCCCCTTTACGACCCCTGTGTGCCATTCTCCCGTCTGGGTGTGACCCGCAGCCACTTCAGAGAAGACCTGCTGGACGGCATTGATGGCCTGCACTTCCACACCCTCAGTGCCAAGAACAGCGATACGCTGGAGCGCACCCTGGAAGTCGTCGAGGAGAAGTTCGGAGACCTGCTTCCCCGGATGAAGTGGGTCAACTTCGGGGGTGGGCACCACATCACCAACAAGAATTACGATGTGGACCGCCTGATCCGCGTGGTGAAAGCCTTCCGTGAAAAGTGGGATGTGGATGTGATTCTGGAGCCCGGAGAAGCGGTGGGCTGGCAGACTGGATGGCTGGTGTCCAGCGTTCTGGACGCTTTCAACAACGGCATGAACATGGCCATGCTGGACGTGAGCGTCTCGGCCCACATGCCCGACTGCCTGGAGATGCCTTACCGCCCGGACATCCTGAACGGGGATGAGCCTGGCGAGAAACCTTTCACCTACCGTCTGGGTGGAGGGACCTGTCTGGCCGGAGACATCATCGGGGATTATTCTTTCGATGCCCCTCTGCAGGTCGGTTCCCGCATTGTCTTTGAAGACATGATTCACTACACGATGGTGAAAACCACCTTCTTCAATGGGGTGAAGCACCCCAGCATCGGCATCTGGACCCTGGACGGTGAATTCCGTCTGGTGAAGGATTTCGGTTATGAGGAATTCAAAGCCAAACTGAGCTGAAAACACCAGCCCCTGGGCCTGATCTTTGCAGAAAGGTCAGGCTTTTTGCTTGATGTAACGGTCGCGGATCAGGCGCATCTGGCCCCGGTGGTTCAATTCGTCTTCAAACACATGGAACCATGCGAAGAAATTGTTGCTCTGTCTGTCATGCCACCAGGCCCGGGTGATCTGCAGAAAAGCATCGTCTCTTTCGCGGAAGGCTGCGAGGGTCTTCTCGCGCACCTCTGCCAGGGTCTGGATGTAAAAGTCTGCGGTGTGCCCCCGGATGGTCTTGCGGCCTTTTTCACCCAGTTCCAGGGCTGCATTCCAGCGCTCTGCCTCTTCAACATTGGGTTCTTCGCGGCCTTCAAAGGTGAGGATCTGGTACACCGCCTCGACCGCAGCGATGTGCAGGGCCAGCATGCCGATGGAGTTGCCGTCAGGATGGGGCAGGAAATCCAGCTGTTCGGGGGTCAGGTCCCGAATTTCCATCAGGGTGGTTGCTCTGGTGTACTCCATCATGCCGATCAGGGTTCCAAGGTCATGGCTGAAACCTTCTCTTTCCCCGATCAGGAACAGGTTTTCAGGTGGTTGCATGGTTGAAGTCTATGCCACAAAAGGTTTGAGGGCCTGAGCCATTTGCCTTATGCAGCACAGGCCAGACATGCCTGGGGTTCAGTATGCTGGTAAACATGAAACATTTTGTGTTGATGGCTGCCCTGCTGGTTGCGTCTGCCCAGGCCCAGAACCAGATGGGGCAGAGCGCCCAGAGCAAAGGCCCTGTGAAGGTGGTCCTGAAGGAAACAAAGACAGAACAGACCGCTGCTGGCACCATCCGTTTTTATGAGGACACCAACACCACCGGAGCCCTGCATACCACCGAGACTGTGACCTATCCCTTTTACCCTCCGGTCAGAGGTCTGCACTTCCCTTACTGGGCCAACTGTGGCATCTACCTGAAAGCCATTGATCCTCGCCTCGCTGTGCACAGCCTGGAACACGGTGCCCTGTGGGTCACGTACAAGTCCAGCACCGATGCCAGAAAGCTGGCTTTCTTGCAGACACTGGTGAAGGGCAACCCTTACCGTCTGATGTCGATGGAGCCAAAACAGAAAGCAGATGTGGTGCTGAGCGCCTGGGGTGTGCAACTCGTGGTCACGAACTGGGATGAGAAGGCCATCAAGGCCTTTGCAGACAAATACACCAATGGCCCCACCACACCAGAGCCAGGAGCGCCCTGCTCTGGAGCCATCACCCCGTAAAAAAGAAAGAGGGCAAGGCATGCCTTGCCCCTACAAGAATCTTGACTTCAATACCTGATTTTGTCCTGGCTGTCTTTCCAGGCTTTGAAGGCTTTCAGGCCTTCTTCGCGGGCTTCCTGAATCATGGGAAGCCTGCGGTCCTCAATGGGCCGTGCGAACTCCTGGTAGATGAATTCATCATCGAAGTCGATGTCGGCGGCATCGGCCTGGGTGGCTGCGTAATACACCCTGTCCAGTCTGGCCCAGTAAATGGCACCGAGGCACATTGGACAGGGTTCACAGCTGGTGTAGATTTCACAGCCGGACAGGTCAAAGGTTCCGAGGGCCTTTGCCGCTTCCCGAATGGCCGTCACTTCGGCGTGGGCGGTGGGGTCGGGGGTGGATGTGACCAGGTTCATGCCCCGGGCAATGATCTGGCCCTCTTTGACGATGACCGCCCCGAAAGGTCCACCTTTGCCACTGAGCACGTTCTCCAGTGCGATTTGTCCAGCTTCCTGCATGAATTCACTCATGGTTTCCTCCATGAAACACCCCGAGACAGAGGACCTCGCCCCACATGTCCGGGGTGCGCGTGGTTGGTCCTCTGGGCTCTCTGGTTATCCACGCTGAACAGCGAGCGCCTCCATTGTAGCAGGAGAGCGGTCAGCGATCAGCAGTCAGCATTCAGCCAGGGCTTTTTGCATTTCTCAGGGAGAGGCTGAATTGGAGATCATCATTTTCTTGATTGAGTGTCCCTGACGGATTCCACCTATGATCAACACAATCTCTGAAAGACATCACCTTCAGAATTTTTTGCTGATGGCTGATCGCTGAATGCTGATGGCTCGATCAAAAGTCACTCACATCATGATCTCATCAAAAACCGCCCTTTAGATTGAAGCATGAAGTCGAAACTGTTTTACGGCTGGATTGTGGTGCTTGTGACGGCCCTGGTGGCCCTGTACGCTGCAGGGGCCCGTTCTTCTCCAGGGGTCTTTCTGCTGCCCATGCAGGACGATCTGGGCTGGAGCAAGGCCACCCTGTCGTTTGCGGTTTCCATTGGTCTGGTGATGCTTGGCCTTGGGGGTCCCATCAGCGGATGGTTGATTGATCGTTATGGTCCCAGGCGCATCACCCTGATTGGTTTGCTGCTCACTGCCGTGAGTTTTGCCGTCAGCAGCCTGACAAAAACCGTGTGGCAACTGGACCTCTTCTGGGGTTTTTTCAGTGGTCTGGGCACCGGGCTCATTGGCAGTGTGCTGGGAGCCACCGTGGCGGCCCGCTGGTTTTTTGCCCGCAGAGGTCTTGTGACAGGGATTTTCGGGGCCAGCATGAGTGCAGGACAGCTGATTTTCGTGCCCCTGCTTTCTGTGCTGGTGGCCCAGGTGGGCTGGCGGGACAGCAGCCTGATCATTGGAGGTCTGGCTGTGGTGATGCTCCTTCCCACCCTCTTTTTCATGAAAGACGAACCCCAGGATGTGGGTGTGGTTCCCCTTGGTGCAAATCCCGGTCAGGAGGTTCCCCGCAACCGCCCGGACGCCACCGTGATGGGCAGGGCGATTCGCAGCCTCGATTTCTGGTTGCTTTGCGCCACCTTTTTTGTGTGTGGAGCCACATCCAATGGCATCATCGGGACCCACTTCATCGCCCACCAGCATGACCATGGGGTCAACGCGGGGGTGGCAGCAGGGTATCTGGCCCTGATGGGGGCCTTCAATTTTGTGGGCACCATTGCTTCTGGATGGCTCACGGATCGCTTTGATCCCAGAAAGCTGCTCTGCCTCTATTACATCTTCCGCGGTGCGTCCCTGTTTTTGCTGCCTTATGTGGATTCCACATTTGGAATTGCTGTGTTTGCTGTGCTGTTCGGGCTGGATTACATTGCCACAGTTCCGCCGACCACAGCCCTGGTGGCGGACCGATTTGGCCGGGCGAATGTGGGGACCGTGTATGGCTGGGTGTTCTGTGCCCATCAGGTGGGGGCTGCCCTCGCTGCCTGGGGCGGAGGAATGGCCCGGGATGCGCTGGGCAGTTATGCCCTGGCTTTCATCATTGCAGGAGCCATTGCCCTGCTGGGTGGCCTGCTGTCACTGGGCATCCGGCGTGTTCCCCAGGTGCTCAGGGCTTAAACCCATGCGCTGGGCGATCACGTCAAAGTCATGTTTGCTGATTTCAAAGTGGCCTTTTCTCAGCTGGAAGCCCCAGTTCCCATGGGTGAATTCCAGCTGTTCTTTGATGCTGTGGATGGGCACAGGGTTTACGTCCAGATACTGCACGTCTTTGCGGTAAGGGTGAAAGTCTGGCCACATCTCCACCTGATAGGGCTCTGCAGACTGCACCTGTCCCATGGCCGTGAACTCTTGAAGGGCTTCACCGGCAGGATAGGATGTTCTGGGGGAGTAGTAGATCAACATGTCTCCAGGTTGCATTTTCTTCAGAGGGGCCTGCTTGCCATGGCACACCTGGCAGAAGTTTCCCTGAACGCCTCTTTGCACGTGTTCCTGTGAAACCACACCAATCCAGTATCGGGTCATGGATATATGATATGTATACTTATAATAAAGATCAATGGTAAATGGCCTAAAGAAAACCTCCCTTTCGGGAGGCCAGATGGCGTAACACAGGCTCAAACAGGAACAGGGAAGGGGAGTGTTCCCTCATAGATCGAGCGGCCCACAATGGCCCCCTCAATGCCCAGTTCACGAAGCAGGGCCACATCTTCCACATCCCGCACTCCGCCACCAACGATCAATTCACCCTGCCATGCCTGACGCACCCGCACCATCAGGTCACGGTCCAGACCCTTCAGGGTGCCGTCTCTGGAAACATCGGTGAAGATCAGGGTCCTGAGGCCTCTGGAAGCCATGTTCTGGCAGAGGTCCTCAATGGAAACATCACTGTTTGTTCCCCAGCCTGCCACAGCCACGAAACCTCCTCTGGCGTCCAGGCTGACCACCACGCGCTCTGCTCCGAACACATCAATCAATTGACTGACCAGTTCGGGATTTTTCACGGCAGCTGTTCCAATCACCACCCGGCTGATTCCAGACTCCAGCAGGGACTGGGCAGCTTCAAAATCACGGATGCCTCCGCCCACTTCTACAGGAACGCCCAGGGTGGCAGCAATTTCAGAGATGATGGCCCTGTTCTCGCCCCGGCCTGTTGCAGCATCCAGATCCACCAGATGAACCAGACCTGCACCCAGACGGACCCAGTGCTGCGCTGCCTCCAGCGGACTGTTGAAATAAACGGTTTCCTTGTCCGGGTCGCCCTCATAAAGACGCACGGCCCGGCCTGACTGAATGTCCACACAGGGAATAACCAGACTCACGCCATCAGTATAAAACCCTGTGCTTTTTTCAGGGCACTTTGTGTAGAGTACCTGAATGAGGCAGAATAAATAAGAGAATTATGAAGCTTTTTGCAGGTTTGAGTCTGGTGGTCAGTGTCATTGTCACCTGGGTGCTGATGCTGACCCATCGCCCCACCGAGGTGTTGAGTCATGCGACCCTCTTTTCCTACCATGCTGTTCGTCCTCCACTGACCCCTGCCCAGGTTCTTCTGCTGGAAAAACTCAGCGAGCAGGGCATTCATCTGGAGGCTGTGGTGTTCACGGGAACCCATGAAGAGGTGTTGCTGAACATCCCACAACTCGGACAGCTTGATTGGCTGAGCCGCGAAGAGCCGTCTCGCAGAAATGCTGCAGCTGCATCACGCCTGAAACCTCTGATGCGTGCCGTCTGGCTGGTGGCTCAGGAGCAATTGCAGCAGGAAGACATCAACATCAATCAGATCAAAACGCTGGGGCTCTGGTACCCCCGGGATGCAGAGGGCCTGGAAATCACCAATACGCTTTCAAAATGGGGGCTGTAAATGCGAAAAAACTCGATCATCGCCTTGTGTGTTGTGATTCTGGTGCTGTCGCTGACCATGCAGCGCATGACCTCTCAGCTGGGGCAGACCGTTCCAAAACTCAGCGAACAGACCCGCACTTTGGCGCTTGCTGACCTGAAAACCCATTTTGCTTCCCAGGAGGTCAAACTCAGAACCCCAGGCAAAGTGCTGCTGGTGACCCTGAAAGAGCCCTTCAACCTCCCCACAGAAGCCGACCTCAACTGGCTCAGGGATTACTTTTTACAGAAGCCTGATTTCCAGTCTTTCCAAAAATATGAACTTCGATATGAAAGAGGAGGCAATAAAGGGAATTTTTCAGGTGTTTTGCGAGAAGCGACAAAGTGAGATGGCTCCTGTCAGTCGTTCAAAGCAAGTGAAGGTATGCATTTAAAAATGAGAAAGATAAAGATCTTTTCGGTTTTCAGCTGAAGCAAGCCTGACTCTCATCTGAAGTCTTACTGAATTCTGTCTAGAGGGGCTAAGAATAAAGGAAGAGGGATTTCTTACAATTCAATTACTAGACCACGCTCGGGACTTTTTCCTCTGTGAACGCCCGAGAGAAAGGCCAGAGCATGGAGTTTGAACCTTCCCTTAATGCCCTCTCCATGGAGTTGTTCGACCGGGTCGCTGAGTCCCTGTGGCAACTCTTCCTCGCAGAAATGCCCACCCTGGACATGAGTGCACAGGACTACAACGACCTGCTGCGTCTGAACCCACATCTGGAAGTCAAAATCAACCAGATCATGGACAGCCTGAACTACACCCCCACCTACTTTCAGGGGTGCTGGGCCTGGGTCATCGCCAAAGGTCCCTGGCCCATGGAGAAAGGCTGGCCCGCAGGCATCGACACCCCCATGCAGGCCTGGGAGTTCTGGCACAACACCCGTGGATGGCCCTCCGACATGGACCACCTTGCAGAAGCCCGGTCCCTCAAGGCTGTTCTGGACCGTCGCAACGCAGCCTAAACACAAGAAAACCAGGAACCCCGAGCTGGAAGCATCTGAGCTGAGAATATAGGGCGAGGCATGCCTCACCCGTGGCTTTGCAGGACATCCAGACCAGAAATCTGAATGAAAAGCAAAAACCCCTTCTTTGCAGAAGGGGTTCCTTTTGGTGCCGAAGAGGGGACTTGAACCCCTACGCCCGTGAAGGCGCTAGTCCCTGAAACTAGTGCGTCTACCAATTCCGCCACCTCGGCGCTCAGGGCGAGAAATAGAATATGCGATTTTGAGGGAATCGTCAAGGGGGTAGGAGATCAGACACGAGAGGTGGTCTTTGTGTCGTGCTGCACGTAGAAAAAATTGTGTGGAGTTGGGATGACTCGCATATAAGCCATTTGGCTTATTCTGGTGATTTGCACTGCAAGAGCAGGGGTTGTGAGAAGACCTGGGTCTCAGGATGACAGTCCTGGGATAGATTCCTGAGCGGTTGCAGATGATCCTCTGAGCTTTTCCCAGAAGCGAGGTGTTGCTAGGCACGAGAATATGATTTTTGTCAAGACGCCTAAACACATTTAACTTTTTGGTGTTCTGCAGAGCAAAGAGCACCCCCATCCCCCTTGCATGATCCGGGTTTATGGGGTACACTTACAAAGTTGCAATTCCCGAGTGGGAGTTAGAAACAAAGCTGAAATTCTTTAGTGGGCCACAAAAATCCCACTCAAAGGGAGTGATTACACTGCCAACCGTTAACCAACTTCTCCGCAAAGGTCGCGCTGTTCTGAAGAAGAAGAGCAAAGTGCCCGCGCTGAAAAGCAGCCCCTTCCGCCGTGGTGTGTGCACCGTCGTGAAAACCACCACCCCCAAAAAACCAAACTCCGCTCTGCGTAAGATTGCCCGTGTGCGTCTGACCAGCGGCTTCGAAGTCACTGCTTACATCCCCGGTGAAGGCCACAACCTGCAAGAGCACTCTGTGGTTCTGATCCGTGGTGGTCGTGTGAAAGACTTGCCAGGTGTGCGTTACCACATCGTCCGTGGTTCCCTCGACACCGCAGGTGTGAAAGACCGTAAGCAGAGCCGTTCCAAATACGGCGCCAAGCGTCCCAAGCCCGGCCAGGCTGCCGCAGCTGGGAAGAAGAAGTAAGGGGTTTAGGACATGGCAAGACGTCGTAGAGCAGAAGTACGCGAAGTACAACCCGATCTGGTGTACCAGTCCACACTGGTGAGCTCCATGATCAACAAAATCATGCGCGATGGCAAAAAGAACCTGGCAAGCCGTATTTTCTACGGAGCCTGCCGTCTGATCCAGGAGCGCACCGGCCAGGAGCCCCTCAAGGTTTTCATGCAGGCGTATGACAACGTCAAGCCCCGCGTGGAAGTCCGCTCCCGCCGCGTCGGCGGTTCCACCTACCAGGTGCCCGTCGAAGTCAGCGCCCGCCGCGCCCAGAGCCTGGCCATCCGCTGGATGATCCTCGCCAGCGACAGCCGTCCTGAGCGCACCGCCATTGAGCGCGTTGCCGGAGAAATCCTCGACGCAGCCCAGGGCCGTGGCGGCGCCATCAAGAAGAAAGACGACGTGGAGCGCATGGCCGAAGCCAACCGCGCCTACGCCCACTACAGGTGGTAATGCATGGCTAACGAGTATCTCAACCGCTTCCGCAACATCGGGATTGCCGCGCACATCGACGCCGGCAAGACCACCACCACCGAGCGCATCCTGTACTACACCGGCCGGACCCACAACATCGGTGAAGTGCACGAAGGCGCCGCAACCATGGACTGGATGGCCCAGGAGCGCGAGCGTGGCATCACCATCACCGCTGCTGCCACCACCGCCCACTGGGTGCGTCACGGCACCGACTACACCGTCAACATCATCGACACCCCCGGTCACGTGGACTTCACCATCGAAGTGGAGCGTTCCATGCGCGTGCTGGACGGCGCTGTTGCAGTGTTCGACTCCAGCCAGGGTGTGGAGCCCCAATCCGAAACCGTGTGGCGTCAGGCCGACCGTTACGGCGTGCCCCGCATCGCTTTCGCCAACAAGATGGACAAAACCGGCGCCAGCTTTGAACTCGTGATCAACGACATCAAAGAGCGTCTCGGTGCCATCCCCGCCCCTGTGCAGTACCCCATGGGCGAAGAGAGCGACTTCAAAGGCATCATCGACATCGTGCGCATGCGTGCCTACACCTACACCAACGACCTCGGAACCGACATTCAGGAACACGACATTCCTGAGCAGTTCATGGACAAGGTGCAGGAAATGCGCGCCCAGCTGATCGAAGCTGCCGCCGAAGTGGACGAAGAAGTCATGATGATGTACCTGGAAGGCGAAGAGCCCTCCGTGGAGCAGATCGTGGCCGCCCTGCGTAAGGGGACCATCGCCCAGAAAATCTTCCCTGTGCTGTGCGGAAGCGCCCTGAAGAACAAAGGCGTTCAGCTGCTGCTCGACGCGGTGATCGACTACCTGCCCAGCCCCCTCGAAGTGCCCGCCATCAAAGGCACCACCGAGGAAGGCGGCAGCAAAGAGTTCCCCGCCGACGATGCTGGCGACCTGGCTGCCCTGGCGTTCAAGATCATGTCCGACCCCTACGTGGGCCGTCTGACCTTCGTGCGCATCTACTCCGGCACCATGAAGTCCGGTTCTTACGTGCAGAACACCACCAAAGGCAAACGTGAACGCGTGGGCCGTCTGCTGAAGATGCACGCCAACCAGCGTGAAGAAGTTCAAGAGCTCAAAGCTGGCGAACTCGGCGCTGTGATCGGTCTGAAGGATGCCGGCACCGGCAACACCCTGATCGGTGAAGACGACGAATTCGTGGCCCTCGAGAGCATCGAAGTGCCCGAGCCCGTGATCACCCTGGCCATCGAGCCCAAAACCAAGGCCGACCAGGAGCGCATGGGCATTGGTCTCTCCAAACTCGCCGAAGAAGACCCCACCTTCCGCGTGGCCACCGACCCCGAAAGCGGTCAGACCACCATCGCCGGAATGGGCGAGCTTCACCTCGAGATTCTGGTGGACCGTCTGAAGCGTGAACACAAAGTGGAAGCCAACGTGGGTGCTCCCCAGGTGGCTTACCGCGAAACCATCACCAAGCACGTTGAAGTCGAAGGCAAGTTCGTGCGCCAGTCCGGTGGTCGCGGTCAGTACGGTCACGTCAAGATCAAGGCCGAGCCCCTCCCCCCAGGAACCGGCTTTCAGTTCGAGAACGCCGTGGTGGGCGGAACCGTGCCCAAGGAGTACATCGCTCCTGCCCAGAAGGGCATTGAAGAAGCCATGCAGTCCGGTCCCCTCCTCGGCATGCCCGTGGTGGACCTGAAAGTCACCGTTTACGATGGAAGCTACCACGAAGTGGACTCCAGCGAAATGGCCTTTAAGATTGCAGGTTCCATGGCTCTGAAAGAAGCCGTCCAGAAGGGCGCTCCTGCCATCCTGGAACCCATCATGCGCGTAGAAGTGACCGTCCCCGAAGAGTACATGGGCGACATCATCGGCGACCTGAACAGCCGCCGTGGTCAAATCCAGGGCATGGAAGCCCGTGGCAACGCACAGATCGTGAAGGCCTTTGTGCCCCTGAGCGAAATGTTCGGTTACGCCACCGACATGCGTTCCATGACCCAGGGACGTGCTTCCTACAGCATGTTCTTCGACCACTACGACACCACCCCCACCAACATCGTTAACCAGCTCATCAAGAAGTAATTCCTGCTGAAGCTTAAAACCCACCCGCAAGGGTGGGTTTTTTCATTTGTCTGTGGTGGTATGGGGCATGGACCTGAAAACTGTATTTGATTGGTTTGCTGAGAAAGGGGAGAGGCACACCCTGGACCTCAAAACAGGGGAACATTTTGAGGGGTACATTCTGGAGGTCTTTGAAGAACACCTGCTGTTTGGAATGGGAGGTCCTCTGGCTCCCGCTGAACCTGTGAAGATTCTTCTGGATCAGATTGACCCGGAAAGCTTGTGGTACTGGGACATCAACCAGAAGCAATATTTGCCCCTGAAGTTGTAGAACTGGATCTGAGGGGCCTACAGCACCATAGACCCCTGGCATGGACTGAGTCTTTGTTCTTGCAGTTGACAAATAGACCCCGATTAAGTGTATGATATATCTAGTACACTAGATCCTTAGTACTCTTTTTCAAAGTGTAAAAGCAGGTCAATCACTGCTGGATTGCCAGCGGCTCATCATGTCTGTGTTTTGGGACAGCACAGGCAGGGTGTCTTAAGCCTGTCCCAATCAGCAACATGCTGAAAGAGGAGTCCACATGCAGAATGCACAGAGACAGGGTTTGCAAAGAACAGGTGGGATTGCTGCATTGACCAATGGGGTGGCTTACATTGTGGGGCTTGGACTGGCCCTCACTCTGCTGGCTCCCGTTTTTGCTGCAGGACCAAAAGAATACCTGGCCTTCATGAAGAACAACCTCTGGCTGATCTACAGCTGGAATCTGCTGATTTATATGATTGCAGGGATCACCATGGTTCCTCTGGCCCTTGCCATGCATGAAAGGCTGAAAGACAATCAGCCTGCCCTGATGCAGGTCGCCACAGCTTTTGGTCTGATCTGGGCCATGACCATCATTTCGAGCGGCATGATCATCCTGAATGACATCGAGGTGGTGTCCAGGTTGCATTCCCAGGACCCTGAGCGGGCCCTGACGGTCTGGATGTCTGTGGAGACCATTGAACGGGGTCTGGGAGGTGCTCTGGAGATTCCAGGAGGCATCTGGACCCTGATGGTGAGCTGGGTGGGATGGCAAACCCGCAAACTTCCCAGGGCTCTGGGGGCTCTGGGCATGCTGGTGGGAGGAGCAGGAATCCTGACCCTGTGGCCTTTCCAGGATGAAGCAGGAACCGTGTTCGGACTGGGCATGGTGGTGTGGTTCCTGTGGGTGGGCATCCTGCTGATGCGCAGACCTGCCCTCCGTCAACAGGTGGCTCTGAATTGAATCTTTTTTAACTTTCAGAAAATAAGCATTGCATTCTCCAAAATCATCTGCTAATTTGATTCAGGACGGCAAAGCTGTTCAATCTCAGCTGAGTCAGCTGGAAAGGTGCAAAAGCATGGTGGACGAAACCTCAACAGACCGCCTCCAGGAGCAAAAAAGCTCTGGGTTCTGCTTGTTGCACCACCCCGAACTTTAAACCACTCTGAACTTTCAGAGGGCTGCTCCTGGAGGCACACAACCAGAGCAGCCCTCTTTTTTGAGATTTAATTCCATCAACTGGTTTTAAAGACATGACATGGCATTTTCTGAAAGCGAATGCCTGTATTTTCATGTTTGCTGACGGCTGATCGCTGAAAGCTAACTGCTCAAAGAATGGCTGGAGGTTTCTCGCGCTGTGATCGCACGAGAAAGGAAAGTCATATGTTTACACGTCAACAACATCTTCAACACAAATACCTTCGCAACATTGGCATTGCTGCGCACATTGATGCAGGCAAGACCACCACCACAGAACGCATCCTGTTTTTGACAGGTGTCACGCACCGCATTGGCAATGTGGATGCAGGGAACACCACCACAGACCACCTTCCAGAGGAGAAAGCCCGGGGCATCACCATTGCTGCTGCGGCCATAGAGACCTCATGGGAGCGGGCAGGGGAGACCTACACCCTCAATGTGATTGACACACCGGGTCATGTGGATTTCACCATCGAGGTGGAGCGCTCCATGCGTGTGCTGGATGGTGCAGTGGCTGTACTGGACGCCTCTCAGGGAGTGGAGCCGCAGTCTGAGACCATCTGGCTGCAAGCCGAGCGTTATGGGGTGCCTCGCATTGTGTTCGTCAACAAGATGGACAAGGTGGGTGCAGACTTTGCCCTGGTCTTGCAGGACATGCAGGAAAAACTGGGTGTGAAACCTCTGGCTGTTCAAAAGCCTCTGGGGGAAGGTGCAGATTTTGTGGGTGTGGTGGACCTGATTGAGATGCAGGCTTACGCATTTGAAGGTCTGAATGCGGTTCCTGTGGCACTGCCAGCAGAGGCCACAGCAGCCAGGCAGCACCTGATCGAGCAACTTTCCGAGGTGCATGACGGCATCATGGAACAGTATTTGCTGGGTCTGGAGGTGCCTGCAGAGGCTCTGCGGCAGGCTTTGCGAGAGGTGACCCTGAAACAGCAGGCTTTCCCGGTGCTTTGCGGCAGTGCCCTGAAAGACAGAGGAATTCCCCAGTTGCTGGATGCGATCATTGACTTCCTGCCTGCTCCTGGAGACCGTGTGTTGCCTGCAGAAGTCCCAGAGGATGCTCTCAGTGCTCTGGCTTTCAAGGTGGTCACCGACCGTTTCGGTAAACTGACCTTTGTGCGGGTGTACTCGGGTGTTCTGCAAACTGGAGCATACGTCTGGAATGCCAGCACAGAGACCAGAGAACGCATCAACCGTCTGGTGAAACTGCGGGCCGATCAGGAAATGGAAGTGCATGAACTGCATGCTGGAGAGATAGGGGCCATTCGTGGACTCAGACACACCCTCACAGGACACACCCTCACCCATGAAGAGACACCCCACCTGCTGGAAAGCCTGCATGTGCCTGAACCTGTGATTACCGTGGCCCTGGAAGCCCAGAATCCACAGGATCAGGAGAAACTGACGGCTGCTCTGGTGCGGTTTGCCCAGGAAGACCCGACCTTGCAACCCGGTACAGATGCGGTTTCGGGCAGACGGACCCTCTCTGGAATGGGCGAACTTCATCTCGAAGTGACGCTGGAACGTCTGAAGCGCGAAACAGGCCTGGAAGCCAGAACAGGAGCCCCACAGGTGGCTTACCGTGAAACCCTGAAAAAGAGCGTGCAGGTGGCCCACACCCACAGAAAGCAGACCGGAGGCAAAGGCCAGTTTGCCCAGGTGGTCCTTGAAGTGGCCCCTCTTGAAGCCGGTTCTGGTTTTGTTTTTGAGAACCAGACGGTGGGCGGGAGCATTCCGAAGCATTTTGTGGCTGCGGTGGAAAAAGGTGCCCGTCAGGCTCTGGGTTCAGGACTCTTTCATGCTCCGGTCACCGATCTGAAAGTGACGGTGCTGGATGGCAAGACCCACACCACAGACTCCAATGAGGCGAGTTTTGTCACTGCAGGCCATGACGCCCTGAAAGAGGCGTTCAGGGAGGCGGGAACGGTGCTTCTGGAACCGGTCATGCAACTTGAGGTTTCCACGCCAATGGGTTTCACGGGAGTTGTGCTTTCAGACCTGCAAGCCAGACGGGGCACCATACTCGGCCTGAGCAGCAGAGGACCCATCCAGTGGATTGAGGCTGCGGTGCCACTGGCAGAGCTTTTCCAGTACACCACGCGTCTCAGGTCCCTGACCCAGGGCAGGGCACAGGCCAGCATGAAGGTCAGCCACCATCATCCTGCTCCGGTCCAGCTCATGCCCGAAACCTGACAGAAAAACCACCCCGAGAAATCGGGGTGGTTGAATTTCAAAGCACTCAGTGGCTGGCGTAATCCTGAACTTCACGGTCAAACAGTCCAACCAGACCAAGGATGGCAGGAATGGCCAGAACGATGCTGCTGATGTAACCAAGCAGGTTGAGGATCATCAGGATGAGGCTGAGGACCCATCCCCAGCGCTTGCCCTCTTTGAGCCCACGGGCAGCCAGGAAGTGCAAAATGGCCCCCACAAGTCCAGTGATGACCCCTCCAATTCCAAAGATGAATCCAATGACCACTCCAATAAAACTTTCATCGCTGGTTTCTCCTGCAGCACCCAGGATGGCCCCGGCAACCGTGCCTCCCAGGATGGAGAGCAGAATCAACAGGATGCTGAAAACCATGTAAATGTAAAGGTTGACGGTGACCCAGCTCAATTTGGCAGGTTGCATGGATTTGATCATGACAAAATGTTACTGAATTGCAACTGAAGTCTCAAGGGGGACAAACCTGTAATGTCTGGGTGTTAATGGTTTCAAATCAAACGATTTAAGGTTTGTGTGAGGCTGCTGATGCTAAACTTCAGTTACCTCTTTGCGCAAACCTCTCTGGATTGGAGAGTCAGAACACGGGCCCTAATGACAGGGCTCGTGCATTTTTATTCTGGACAGAAAAACCTGAGCCACCTGCGGATCAAAATGGGTGCCCACCCGCTCCTGAATCATGCGCAGGGCCTCTTCCTGGGGCAGGGCTTTCGATAGGGCCGGTTGCTGGTCAGTGCGTCATAGACATCCACCACAGAGAAGATGCGGGCCAGATAAGGGATCTCTTCGCGCCTGAGTTGCAGAGGATAGCCTGTGCCATCCCACTTTTCGTGGTGGTAGTAAATGACCTCTCTGGCAGGTCCCAGAAAGTCCAGGGCTTCCATCCAGTTCATGCCGTATTCGGTGTGTTTTTGCATCACCAGAAATTCCTCTTCAGAGAGGTGCATGGGTTTGCTGAGGATGTCCTGGGGAATGCCCAGTTTGCCGATGTCGTGAAGCAGGGCCCCCCAGCGCAGGTATTTCAACTCGGGTTCACTGAGGCCAACTTCTCTTCCAAGCCACTCCGCAAGGTGCATGGTTCTTTCGCTGTGTTCCAGGGCACTGGGATTGCCCAGTTTGAGCGCTCTGGCCCACCCCATCACTGCGGCTTCGCAGAGGGTGGTGGTCTCGCTGGTTTCGCGTGGAGGAACCACCGGCTGGCATTTCCAGAGCATCCATCCACCTACCAGGAGCATCCATATCGCAGCTGCAAGCACTCCCCAGGAGGTCAGCAGATGGAGCAGGGTGCTTCCTCCCAGCAGACATCCCAGACCCCAGAGCAGGTGGGACATGGACAGTGCGCGGTGCTTGAACACGGTGGCCTCGTGAAGGGTGTGACGTTTTCATGATCATACTTCAGCTGGGCTTCAGCTGACAGAAGCTTGACTAAACGAAAAGGTGACTTTGAGCCAGAACAATCAAAAATTCTCCGGCCCACAGGCCGGAGAACGAAGATTCATGCATTCAGTTCAGTTCGCGTTTGCCGCAGAGGGTTTCGATCATCAGAATCCACTGCTTGACGTATTCCTTGTGGGCTTCGGCCCGTTCCAGAAGCTTTCTGGCCTGATCCTCGTTGACCTTTTCCCCCCGCGAGGCTTTCTGGATCATGTTGTGGGCCTCACGGATGAAGCCACATTCCACTTCCAGTCCCGCTTCCATGTTGGGATTGAAAAAATCCTTGAACGACCGGTGACTGCGCAGGTATTGCGTGTCCTGGTCGACTTCCCTGCTGATGGCGTCCAGTTCCTGAAGCGCACGCTTAAAGTCCATGCTCTCAGGGTAGCACATTGCAATTCAGTTGCAATTCAGCTTCGGGCTAGACAAATCTGACTTTACAGATTGAAAGTAAAAAATGTACGAAACTCCAGCAAAGGATCAAAATTCTGCAATGCAGAGGAGCCTCCGGCAAGATCACAAATAAGGGAGATGCTGTACAGCATCTCCTGATCACATAACAGTACCGAGTCAATGCCATTTAACGCATGGCTGCGAGATAATGGATCACCTCCTTAGCGATGTTTGCGCCACTTGTTATGAGGACGGGTATGACGCCAGAGCCAGAGCATGTACTTCCTCATGACACCTCCGAGGTAATGAAAAGAACTATGCTTCATATTTCATCTTTTGGAGCTTCACATCGGGGCGAAATCCCTCTATTTAACGGTTGGGTTAAAGGCAGCGGCCATCCTGTGAATTCTCTGAGACCATCACCAAGCTTTTTCTTTAGAAAAACAGGGAAGCATCAAAAAGCACGCCTGAAAGAAGCGTGCTGAAAGAAGTTTTTCTCTGATCTGGATTCTCATGTTTGGATTTGTTCTGGGCTGACACAAATCACAGCCCATCCTCAGCGGGACTGGGGTTTGCCGCCCAGAGATTCGATGCGGGTGTGCTGTTGCATCACCTCATAAAACTTCTGGGCTTCTTCACGGGTGGCTTCCAACTGGATTTCAAACCCCTTGTGATGCAGAGGATTGAGGTCAAGATAATCTTTGTTGCCGTTGACCTTCACCTTGCGACCCGTCAGGGACTCGATCTTCTGGGCAAGTTGGGTGGTGTTGTTTTCAAGGGCATCGGTGATGACCCGGAATCTGAATGTGCTGACCATGCCTGATGTTCGCTGCTGGCAGGCTTCAGGACAGTGGGCTACCGCGCACTTTCCAGGCTGGAAGGCAAAGCAATCAGGAACAGGGCAATGCCTGTTCCTGAAAGGGGACCCCCAGGGCAAGGTTCAGGATCGAGAGCGGGGTCTGGAGTGCCTGTCCTGTTCTGTTTGTTCGAAAGAATGGTCCACTGCGGAAACAAAAAGATAAGCAAGCCATCCCAGCAGCAGTCCCACCCCGAGAGAGAGCCAGAGCACCATGTTCATCCTCCATCAAATGTGTATGCAGCATCCTAACTTTGGACGCTGAATTTTCACTGAAAAACAGTAAAAAGAGTGTGCATGTTTTTGGGTTTGTGTATGAATATTGTGCAGTTTCGGTCAAGGCGCTTCGACAATGCGAAGTGCTGCACGGATGGCCTGCACAGCGTCCTCAGAACGGCCCTGTTCCAGCAATGCAGGAACCCCTTGCAGATGTTCCAGCAGTTCCGCACGGTGCCCTTTCATCTCTGCATACGTCAGGTGCCTGAAGCCCTGAATGCTGTCGGGCTCACGGGTCAGGCGTTGCAAGGCTTCGAGCTCTTCATTGAGTTGACCATGTTTGAACAGGTCATAATCCGGGTCCCTGAGCAGTGAAAAAAGGTGGTCCAGTGAAGTGCGGGCATCGGTCACGTTCATGCGTTCCTCCATCAGAAGAAAAATCCCCGAGTGCAACATGGACCTCCACCAGGTCCATTCTCGGGGTTAAGGCCAGTGTAGAAGCAGGGGCAGGAGGCACCTGTAAGGATTCTTACACCCCAGAAAACAATCCCACCTGTGCCGCTAACAGGTGGGAGAACCAGAGGAGTGTGGCCTCGGGAAGAGGTTCAAAGATCAGTCAAAACCTACACAAACAGGGCCATCCTGAGAAAGGAGCTCCTGCTGTCCACCCTGCGAAGTGAAACCACTGCATGCCGCAAGGTCCTGAGCTTGCTGCCCCTAGATTAGCGTCATGAACTGAAACGGCTCTGAGGGACACTGAAAACAGTCTGAAGTTCAGCACCTCATCCAGAAAACCGGGGCACGGAAGATGTTACTTTGGGTTATGGCAAAAGTTCTGGTGGTTCTGAATGGCATCACTGCAATAGGCGAATCGGACAAATCCATCTCGGAAATGCTGTCCGAGCACATGTTCACCCTGGAAAATGCCAGCATCGGAGATGAAAGCATCGAACTGCTTTTCGTGCGCAGTGCAGCGGTCTCTGCCATTGGCATGGTGGACCACACCCTGGAAGATGCCCTCACCTCGGTCAGTGTGATTCAGGAGGACCAGCGAAACCGCATTTGACGGTTCCTGCTGCAAAAGCCCTCAACTGTGAGCATGCAAATGACGTTCGATGTGCTCCAGCAACTGGGTCACATCGAAAGGTTTCGCCACAAAATCTGCAGCTCCATCTTCCATGAGCTGGCTCACCACATTCAGGTCCTCGGTTGCGGAAACCACAATCACGGTGGCGTCAGAGCACTTCTGTTTCAGGTGGGGCAGCAATTCCAGCCCGCCTCCTCCCGGAAAATTCACATCCAGCAGGATCACATCAAAACACTGGTCTTCTTCAATGGCCTGCATGGCCTCTTCAAAATCTGTGGCGTCTTTCACCAGATACCGGTTCAGACGCAGGAAACGCACCAGCATGCGGCGCACGGTGCCGTCGTCTTCAATGACCAGAACTTTGGGATTGGGGATGTTCATGCGTCTCCTGACAGCCGGAAATGGCAGCGCTGCTGCCTATCAGCAGTACAGCAGAAAGCCGGGCTGGATACTGTTTCATCCGAGACATTTGGGCCTCAGAAGAGGATAGGTATTGTGCCTTATGTGATCCCATGTCAAAGCGCAGGTCCTGTAAGAACCTTTATGCATCATATCCGGTTTCCCGGGAGTTGCAGTCTGCTTTTGCTGGGATGGAGTGAAGATTTGGACCGCTGATCCCTGTTGGCGCGAAAGATAGGAGCCTACAGCTGGAGATGGAGCCAAGAGAAAACCCTCCAGATTTCTCTGGAGGGTTGATGTGGTAGACCCGAGCAGATTTGAACTGCTGACCCCTACAGTGTCAATGTAGTGCTCTACCCCTGAGCTACGGGTCTATTCCTGGAGGCGCTGGGCGGATTTGAACCGCCGCATGGAGGTTTTGCAGACCTCTGCCTTACCGCTTGGCTACAGCGCCGGGGTTTGGCCTAGCAGGGAAAATAGTAGCATCTGATGCTCTATCTGTCAAACGGATGAATGCATCTCCACCCGTTTGACCAGGTTCAAGCCTTTTCAGCTTCGTGCTGAACGCTGTTTTTGAATGAAGTCCAGCATCTCCTGATGGCCCAGTGTGTTGATGACATGGGCCGGGGTCAGGCCCGCCTTGCGGGCCACGGCCACACCATAACGGATGTCCTTCAGGCCTCCAAGCACGTGAGCATCGGTGTTGATGGCAAATTTCAGGCGGTCCCGCCACTTCAGGGCCACCCGCCAGTCCAGGTCCAGACGGTAAGCGTTGGCATTGATTTCAATGACCGTGCCCCGCTCTGCTGCGGCTTCCAGAACAGCATCGAGGTTCAGGGCGTAACTGGGCCTCCTCAGCAGAAGCCTGCCTGTGGGGTGGCCCAGAATGGTGACCAGAGGATGGCTGACCGCTTGAACAAGGCGTTTGGTCTGTTCTTCCTCCGAGAGGGTAAAGTGGCTATGAACGCTGGCCACCACATAATCCAGTTCTGCAAGAACATCATCGGGATAGTCCAGACTGCCATCTTGCAGGATGTCCACCTCGGAGCCTTTGAGGATTTTGAAGCCCTCTTTGCGGAGTTCATCGATTTCACGCATCTGCTCCCGGAGGCGTTCAATGCTCAGGCCGTGGGCATAATATGCGCTGACCGAATGGTCTCCCATCCCGAGGTATTCATGCCCGTTTTGCACCACCGTGGTGATCAGGTCACGGAGGGTGGGAATCCCATCGCTGTAATGGCTGTGGACGTGTAGCATGCCCCTGATGTCCCTGACGGTGATCAGTTCTTCTGCAGAAGGCAGAACAAGGCCTTCATGCTCGGGTTCGCGGTACTCAGGGGGCAGGTGGGGCAGTTCCAGAGCCTCGTACACGTCCTCCTCCGAAAGGGTGAAGAGGGGAGAGCTCTGCTGTTTGAGACCTGAGGAGGAGATCTCCATGCCTTTCTCCTGGGCTTTCTGCTCCAGTTTTTCTCGCCAGTAGGCCCCGCTGAACATGGCATCCATGGCACCGCGCACCTCGGGTTCGGCATAACCCACCTCGACCCGCACACCCTGAATGCGTCCCTGCCATGCAGCGTAGCCTTCTGCATGCTGCACATCCTCTGCAATCAGCTTGAGGGTCCCGTAGGTGCTCTCTTTGCTGCAGGAGATGGTGATTTCCACATCAGCTGAGGTTTCAAGCCCTCTGGAGACTGAACCTGCAAGTTTCGGGCTCATGTCCCTGAAGTTCTCCATGAGCACCTCTGCGATGCTCATGGCGGTGCTCATGTGTACACGCTCTTGCGATTGCAGGGCAAAGATCACGCTTTCCAGGATGTTAGCCTGGCTCTTGGCCCCAAAGCCTTTCAGGGTGGCGATCTGGCCGTTTTCGCAGGCTTCCCGCAGGTCTTCCAGGGATTCAATGCCGGTGTTCCAGAGCAAACGGATTTTCTTGGGTCCCAGTCCCCTCACCCGGAAGAGGGTCAGCACCCCTGCAGGGACCTGACTTGCTGCCTCTTCCAGAGGGCCAAAAACCCCTGTTTCCACGTATTCCACCAGCAGGGCAGCCAGGGTGCTGCCCACCTTGGGCACATCCCTGAATTTGCGCTGGACCAGATCTTCCAGGCTGTCTTCCACACTTTCCAGGCTGCGTGCTGCTGCCCGGTAGGAGTTGATGCGGAATGCGTTTTCTTCAAGCAGTTCAAACAGGTCTGCAGTCAAATTCAGGGTTTTGATCAGGTCCTTGAGGCTCATGCAGACATTTTACGGCCAGGGCAGAGTGGGGACTGAAAGTGGGGTTATATTATGCCGAGGGCCTAGAGCCGAGGGCCGAGGGCAGGTCAGAA
The DNA here is from genome assembly GCF_007990775.1 of Deinococcus cellulosilyticus NBRC 106333 = KACC 11606. Lineage (NCBI taxonomy): Bacteria > Thermotogati > Deinococcota > Deinococci > Deinococcales > Deinococcaceae > Deinococcus > Deinococcus cellulosilyticus. The sequence goes on from NZ_BJXB01000011.1 coordinate 156,415, forward strand.
AGCAAAGGCTTTTGCTTTCGTGTGCAGTGGATATGTTGATCTGGTCGTGTTGAAGAGGGTTGACCTACAGGGCAAGCCAGCGGCCCGCCCCTACATCATTTGGTTGACGCCATAGGCCAGGAATTTACTTTGCTCTCGGCCCTTAGACCTGCTGTCTTCCCCTGAACGACACCACCTTCGCCCCCATCTTTTCCAGGTCCTGCACAGCTTCTGCAAAACGGTGCCCGACCTCTTCGGGCTTGTGGGCGTCGCTTCCGAGCACAAAAGGAATGCCTCTTTTGACGGCTTCGAGCACCAGGCTGTTTGAGGGGTAGGCTTCTTTGACAGGCTTTCTGTACCCTGCCGTGTTGTAATCCAGGGCCATGCCTGCGGCAGCAACGGCATCCAGGGCTTCGAAGGCCAGAGAGGGGTCAGGTTGCAGGTGCCCGAATTTTTTGGGCAGGTCCAGGTGTCCGATGGAGTCAAAGAGACCGCTTTTTGCAGCCTGGGTGGCAAGCTGGTAATACTGCTGGTACAGCCCGGTCAGGTCGCGGTTGTCGTACTCAGCAATGAATTCGGGGTTGTCAAACCCCCAGGCCCCCAGGTAGTGGATGCTGCCAATCACGTAATCCCAGGGATGACGGTCCAGCACTTTTTCCACGTAACGCTCGGTTCCGGGGTGGTAGTCTCCTTCAAGCCCCAGACGGATGTCCAGCCTGCCTTCAAAGGCCTGCTGGGCTTCCTGCACCCACTCGATGTAACGGTCCAGTTCAGAGAGGTGCATCCTCCAGGGCGCGTCGTACCATTCGGGCATGGGCATGTGATCTGTGAAGGTGATGCCAGTGAGACCTGCGTCCAGGGCGGCCTGGGCGTATTCCATGGGGGTCCCGGAGGCGTGCTTGCAAAGGGGCGTGTGCATGTGGGAGTCGAACATGGGGTCATTTTCGCATGCACGGTTGTTTCGCAGGCTGAATTGGCTTCACAACCTGATCCATTCAGCAAAAGAGGGCCCTTTGGGGGATTTCCCCAGGGACAATTTTGAGGAATCAGCATTGTACAATTTCTGTAATGGGATTTTTCAGGCGTTTGTTTCAAAAACCGGCGGCCACTGCTGTGCAGGAACCCGAACCTGCAGAGGTGGCCCGCGAAGGCATCATCCTGCTCTTTGAGGCGGTTCCCGACCTGCTGAGAGGGCTCATTCAACTCCGTCAGGTGTTGCAGGACCCGGAAGCACAGCTGGACAGGCTGGAGGGCACCAATTCAGGGGCCTTCCACTTTGGACCTCACAAGATCCGCGTTGTGGGCCTCCCCGCAGCTTTGCCACGCGATGTGCAGCAGCGCACCATCCACCTGAGCCACTGGCCGCAGACCACCAAAGACAGCCTGTACCAGCATCGGGCACACCTGGTGTGTTTTTACGAGGGCACCAGAGAAGACGCCCGGGAGCAGCTTCTGGCGCTTTACCAGCTTGCCCTGGCGTTCGGCAACCTGGGTTTGCTGGGGGTGGCAGATGAAGCCGCCTTCAATGTCACTCCGGTGGCTGTGGTGCAGGACATCTTCACCTCCATGAAGGTGGGTGACCTCAAGACAGATTTTCCTGCCATGCTCTGGACCAACCTGTTGAAGTTCCACCGTCCAGATGGCCCCATCTGGTATGCCACCCGTGGCTTCGAGCGTTTTGGTGCACCCAATTTTGCCCTGCTGGGACAGCCAGGAGAGGCAGCAGAAACCTTTGACCTTTTCACGGCCCTCCTGAGGTACGTGGTGTCTTCTGGAGCAGAGCTGCAGGCAGGCCATACCGCAGAAGTCGGAAACCTTCCTTTGCGTTTTGTGGCACCCTACGAGTACGAGGATTTCCTGAAGGGCAAAGGTGAACTGCTGGTGGTTGAGGTGGTGCAGATGGAGGCAGAAAACACGGTCCTCACCTGAAGTGCACGCGGGTTTCTTGCAACCACAGGGTGATGTGGGTGCCTGCTGGCAGGGTGGTTTGCACGGAGAAGTTCAGGTGCACCTGATGCTCAGGTCCTGATTCCAGGACGGAGAGCAGGTCTGCTGTGGCTTTTGGATCTGGGGTCCTGCCTTGCAGGGCCAGAAAAGAAGAAACAATGTACTGGCCCTGCTTTTGTTGCAGGGTCCAGTCCTGGTCCTCAAGTGGGATCTGCAGTTCTGTCGTCGCTTCCTGCAGTGCCAGTGTGCCCTGCACGTCCTGAAAAACCAGTGCACTGGCTGATGGTGCAGGATCAATCTCAAATGTGCCTGTCAGGTGGGGCATCACATCTGCGAAGGTGGGGAGGCCAGCGGTCTGGATGGACACGTTTGCTGCTGTGGTGGGCCATTCAAAAGAGGCTTTTCCTGTGGCATCCACAACGCCAGTCAGGGCGGCAGGGGCACTTTGCCTGAAGACATTGAAATTGAGGCCTGCGGGGGGCACACACCCGCAGGCCATCCAGCCACAGGAAGTGGTCAGCAGACCTGTAAGAAACAGCCCATGCAGCAGTCGCATGCTCCATTCTCAGGCATGCTGCAGGGCAGTGTCCAGAGGGATGGGTTCCAGCAGGTGCCCTGTGTCATTCAGTTTTTCCAGCACCCACAACTTCTGGCGTTTCTGCAGGAGGGTGACTCCGGTGTTCCATGTGTTGAGGGGAAAAGGCAGCAGCATGGGTTCATGGGCCTGCCTGGGAATGCCGATCAGGTGTGAGGCCAGGGCACGGATGAACCCGTTGTGGGAGAAAGCCAGCACACTGGTGTCCTCCTGCAGGGTGCTCAGCCAGTCCAGGGCCCGGTCCAGCAGGTCCTGAAACGACTCTCCACCTTCAGGCCTGTGTGTGAAGGGATCGGTTTTCCAGGGCAGGTAACTGGGGTGCTGCTGGTTCTCTTCGAGGGTGCGGCCTTCCATCACCCCGAAATTCAATTCACGGAGTCTGGGGTCCGCCATAATGGTGGCATCAGGCACTGCAAGTGTGGCTGTGTGGTATGCCCGCTTTAAATCTGAACTGACGATCTGGTCATAATCCTCTGCCCTGAGCACCCTGCGCAGTTTGATGGCCTGCTGCATGCCCTCCTCGGAGAGGGGTTCATCGAGGTGGCCCTGCCAGCGTCCAGTGCTGTTGAGGATGGTGATGCCATGCCGGACCAGGGTCAGCTTAATCATGAACGTGGTCCAGCGGCGGAACAGGGGTGGGTTTGCCCTCGGCATCCAGAGCCACGAAAACAAACCGCCCGGAGGTGGCAAGCACCTGTTCTGCTGTGGCGAGGTTCTCCTTGTGCACGTCCACCTGGATGTGCATGCTGGTGCGGCCCACCTTGACCACCTGTGCATAGAGGTTCACGGCATCCCCGACTTTGATCGGAACGTGGAAGGTCACGGTGTCCATGCTGACCGTGACCACGGTTTTGCGGCAGTGGCGCACTGCCGCGATGCTGGCAGCCTTGTCCATCAGGCTGAGAATGTGGCCCCCGAAGGCCGTTCCGAGGTTGTTGGTGTTGGCTGGGAAAATGATTTCCAGCATGCGGGCTTCTGACATACTGGCATCATAACAGTGTGTATACAGGACAGATGATGGTCATAGCGTCCCTGGTTGCGTAACTTGTGACTTGCTCTGATTGTGGTGTAACCCTTGCCATTCACGCCTTGCCTGAACGGACTGCAGGAGGATTCTGGTCTGCATTGCTGATGGCCTGTTGGCTTCAAAGAAACCGGGATCTGGAATGCCTTAACCGTTTTTTGAAAAGTGAGAAATGTCCCAGAAAGTCTCATGTAAAAACCGAAATTTCAAGTACAATGCTTTTTAAAGCGTTATCGGCACAACAGATCAGCATCACAACGGAGGACCCATGAGAAAACTGGTGTTGTTCAGCGTATTGGCTCTTGGTGCAGCAGGAACCTGGGTGTATGCCCAGTCTTCAGGCGGTTCGAACGCCCCCACTTTCACGGAGAAACAGGCCCAGGCGGGTGAAACGGTCTACAACACCAGTTGCGCCATGTGCCACGGTAAAAACCTGAACGACGGCGGTCCTGCCGTCAAGGGAGACAAGTTCCTTGCCAAATGGTCTGGTGAAGGCAAGACAGCCCTTGATCTCTACAACAAGATTGCCACCACCATGCCCAAGAACAAACCAGGCTCCCTCACCCAGACCCAGTACGAGGCTGTGTATGCCTACATCCTGCAGCAAAACGGCTTCAAGCCCAGAGAGCTGCAAAAAGAGGACCTGAAGAACCACACCCTCGACAAAAAATAAAAGTTTGAGTTTTTCATGAGAGGAAACCATGGGGTTTCCTCTTTCTTTATCATCGTGCTGTAAGAGGCTGTTCACCTTTGTGGTGATATGCTGTCCCAAATGGAGGTGGTGTCTGGCGAGACGGGAAGGTGTCGACCCTTTCAGAGGGCTGCTTGATGGACTTGTTTCAGGGAGGAAGAGCCATTAGACTTGATACAGGTAGACTCAAGTTTCTTATGCACTATCTGGTATACTCTTGAGGAGCCATGAAAGGAACCCCACATGTCGGATAAAACCCAGAACGACATTCCCAATACGCCCATCCCCGAGATTCTCCCGGTGTGCCCGGTCAGGGGTTCTGTCATTTACCCCACCATGGTCCAGCACATCGACGCTGCCCGTGATGTCAGCATCAAGGCCATCGAGGCCGCCATGCAGAGCAGCAAAACCATCCTCATTGTCTCCCAGCGGGACAAGGACATCGATGACCCCACAGGCAACGACCTCTACACTGTCGGTACTGCCTGCAACATCCTGCGCATGAAACGCAATCCCGACGGCACCGTGCAGATGCTGGTTTCCGCTGTGAGCCGCGTGACCGTCCACAAATACCACAAAACCGAATTCATCCAGGCTGAAGTGAAACCTTTAGAGGTTCCTGCTGGAGAAATCTCCGAATACCAGGCCCTGGGCCGCGAACTGCGCACCAAATTCGAGGAAATGATCCCCGGCAGCAAATTCCTGGCTCCGGATGTCGTGGAACTGATCCTCAACCGTGAAGACCCTGGCGTGATGGCCGATTACATCGCCTTCAACATGGACTTCAAACTCACGGACAAGCAGGCCGTGCTTGAGGCCCCCAACCTGACTGAGCGGGTGCGCAAGGTGCTGGTGATGCTGGACAGCGAAGCCGAACTGATGGCCATCCAGCGCCGCATCCAGCAGCAGGTCAAAGAGGAAATCGACAAGAACCAGCGCGACTACTACCTGCGCGAGCAGATGAAAATCATCCAGAAAGAGCTGCACGGCGAAGACTCCGAAGAGGATGAAGTCGCACAGCTGCGTGAAAAAATCAACGCTCTGGGCCTCACCGAGGATGCCAAAAAAGAAGTGGACCGGGAACTCAACCGCCTGGAACGCATGCATCCTGACTCTGCAGAGGCTGCCGTCATCCGCACCTACCTCACCTGGATGACCGAGCTTCCCTGGAGCACCCGCAGCGAAGACCAGCTGAACCTCAAAGAAGCCGAAAAAACCCTGGACGATGACCACTACGGTCTGGAAAAGGTCAAGGACCGCGTGCTGGAATTCCTCGCGGTGCGCCAGCTTCGCAAAGAGCGTGCGGAAAGAGGCGAAATCGACGCCGCCGATGTGAACAAAGGACCCATCCTGGTGTTCACTGGCCCTCCCGGGGTCGGTAAAACCTCCATTGCCCAGAGCATCGCCAAGTCCCTCGGACGCAAATACGTGCGGATTGCCCTGGGGGGTGCCCGTGACGAGAGCGACATCCGTGGACACCGCCGCACCTACATCGGTTCCATGCCCGGACGCATCATCCAGGGCCTCAGAAACGCCGGAACCAAGAACCCTGTGGTCCTCCTGGACGAGGTGGACAAACTTGGTCAGAGCTATCAGGGGGACCCCTCCAGTGCCCTCCTCGAAGTGCTCGATCCTGCCCAGAACCACAGCTTCACGGACCACTACCTCGGGGTGCCCTTTGACCTCTCGGAAGTGATGTTCATTGCCACAGCAAACTACCCCGAGCAGATCCCTGGCCCGCTTCTGGACCGCATGGAAGTGATTGAATTCACCTCCTACATCGAGCAGGAGAAACTCGAAATCGCCAAACGCTACCTGCTGCCGCGCCAGGTCAAGGAGAACGGCCTGAAAACCGCCCAGATCCAGGTGACGGACGCTGCGCTGGAAAAACTGATCTCCCACTACACCAGAGAAGCCGGAGTGCGCAATCTGGAACGTGAAATCGGAACGGCGGTGCGCAAGGTGGCCCGCCGCATTGCCAGTGGAGAGCTGAAACGCGCCCGGGTGACCGACAAGGAACTCGAACGTTACCTCGGCAACCCCAGATACCTCCCCGAGTCCGAAGCCCGGGAAGACGCGGTGGGTGTGTCCACCGGGATGTTCTACACCCCCGTGGGCGGAGACATCCTCTTTGTGGAAACCAGTGTGATGCCCGGCAAAGGCAACCTCGTGCTCACCGGTCAACTCGGCGACGTGATGAAGGAAAGCGCCCGCGCAGCCCTCAGTTACGCCAAGCAGAACAGCAACCGTTTCCACATCACCCAGGAGAAACTCGACAACTCTGAAATCCACGTGCACGTGCCTGCCGGAGCCATCCCCAAAGAAGGCCCCAGTGCCGGGGTGGCGATGGTGACCAGTCTGGTCAGTGCCCTCACTGGCATTCCTGCCCGCAGAGACGTGGCCATGACCGGAGAAATCACCCTCACCGGACGGGTGCTCCCCATCGGTGGTCTGAAGGAAAAAGTGCTGGGTGCCCGGCGTGCAGGCATCAAACACATCGTGCTGCCCAAGATGAACGAGCGGGACATCAATGACATTCCTGCAAACCTGCGGGCCAGCATTGAATTCCACCCCTGTGAGAACCTCGATCAGGTGCTCGATGTGGCCCTGGTGGGTGGCCTCAAAGCCCTCGAAGGCAAAACCACCCCCAGCAAAAAGAAAACCAAAAGGGACCAGAGCGCCAGCGCATAACGATTAAAGGGGTGAGGGGAATTCCTCACCCTTCTTTTTGCAGGAATGTGAAACACTGGAATCAAAGGGACCACACTCCAAACTCTTTGCACACAAACCACAACTGTGAGATCAGGCTCGGGGAGAAGTCCTGCTGGTGACCGTGCACCCGATGCACACCAGAACACGCTGGAGAAACCAGCAGGGGAGCGATTCTCACGCAGGAGGTTCTCACTTATGGAATTGACTTTTTTGGTGGCCAACCCCTACCTGCAGGGCGACTACTTCCAGGAGAGCGTCATCCTGGTGCTGGAACACGATGAGAAAGGGGCCCTCGGCCTGATCGTCAACCAGGAAAGCACCGCCCGAATTGCAGACGTGGTGGAGGGCGGCACCTCAAATGACCCGGTCCTGCTCGGTGGCCCCGTGGACCAGAAATTCGGCTGGTGCATCTACCGCTACCCCACCGGCATGGAAGGGGAAATCAAACTCGGGGGCACCACCTGCGTGTCCACCAGTTACCTGATCCTGCAGCACCTCATGCAGAGCGTGGGGTCCGAATACCACCTGATCATGGGCTATTCGGGCTGGGGTACAGGACAACTCGAAAAAGAATGCCAGGAAGGCACCTGGCTGTGGGTCCACATGGACGACAGCCTGATTTTCGACACTCCCGTCGAGGAGCGCTGGAGCAAAGCGATTGCCTCACTGGGAATCGTGCCAGCGCAGATCATGCCCGGGGGGGCGAAAGCGTGAAAGCCGAGGGCCCAGAGCCGAGGGCCGAGAGCTGAACTGGGAGCTTAAGCAAATGCTTACGGACAGGGGATTTTCCCCTGTTTTTGTTGTTTGGGGAGTTTGTTGTGATTTTGCAGATTGGAGCTCTGGATTTTTTCACCGGGCGGTTCTTTACATGGCTTTGGCATCAGCAATTTTGACCTGCTCTCGGCCCTCGGCTTCTTTGTGCAACTTTTCCCCCCACATTCACGTATGCTTGAAATAACGGACGACTTATGCGATGCATCACTTGTGGACATACCTACCCCGATGACAAACCGTTCTGCCCGGTGTGCGGCACGCCCAATCCGAATGTTGGGCAGGCGCGGTTTCTGACTTCAGAATTGAGTGCTGGAACGCTGCTGCAGGGCAAATACCGGATCGACAAAGTGCTTGGTCAGGGTGGGTTTGGGATCACCTACGCTGCAACGCACACGGTCCTGAATTCCAAAGTGGCGATCAAAGAACTCTTCCCGGAAGGCACGGCCCGTCAGGGCACCACCGTGGCCCCTCCTGGCACACTGGGCGGTGGAGGCTGGCAGGAACTCAAGAAGAGTTTCATTCTGGAAGCCCAGACGGTGGCCCGCTTCAACCATCCGGCCATTGTGCGGGTGATGGACATCTTCGAGGAGAATGGCACCGCTTACCTGGTGATGGAGTACCTCGAAGGACAGCCACTTGGAAAACTGCTGGAAAGTGGTCCGGCCAATGTGGGCCTGATCGAAAAAATTGCCAGGGATGTGGCCGAGGCCCTGAAAGTGGTGCACGGCAATGGACTTTTGCACCGCGACATCAAACCGGACAACATCTACCTCGAAAAAACAGGAAGGGTGGTGCTGATTGATTTCGGTTCTGCCCGGAACTTTGCTTCAGGACAATCCAGCAGGCACACCCGACTGGTGACCCCTGGATATGCACCGCTGGAGCAGTACGCCACCCAGGCCACCCTCGGTCCCTACACCGACGTCTATGCTCTCGGAGCGACCCTGCACCACGCCCTGACTGGGCAGCAACCTCCAGATGCCGTGTCCAGAACCACAGGGGCACAGCTTGCCCCCATTCCGGCCAGCACCCCCAAACACCTCAGGGATGCTGTGGATGCCTCCATGCAGGTGGAGGTCACCAAACGCCCCCAGACGGCAGATGCTTTTCTGGCGATTCTGGGCAACAAGGCTGCAGTCAAACCTCAGCCTGCACCTTCCAACACCCAGCAAGCCCCAAAACCAGCCCCGCAGCCATCTCCACAACCAAAACCCCAGCCTGCGCCTCAACCTGCTCCAAAACCTGCCCCTCAACCCAGGCCCACTCCACAACCCAGACCGCAACCTGCCCCTCCAGCCCGCAAGAACATGGGGTGTGTGGGCTGTCTGGCCTGGGTCGGTGGCCTGACGCTGGTGGGGGTGGGAGTTGCTGCCTATTTCCTCTATCCTTCTCTTCAGGAGGAGTGGCAGAAGCAGGTGAATCCTCCTGCTCAAACGCAAACCCAGCCTGAAACACAACCTGAAACCCAGCCAGAGACAACATCTCAACCTGAAACGCCAACCACACCACCTCAGGCATCTTTGCCTGCAGCCCCTTCTGTGGACCGTTCCAGAATTCCTGACCGTGTTCCCACAGTCCAGGATTACCGTCTGGTGTCCCAACCTGTGGCTTCCCAGCAAGAGACGGATGCTCTGGTCAGCCGTATCGCGGATTTTGGTTACCCTGTCTACCAGCAGGTCGATTCAGCAGGAACCGTGCTGGTGGTGGGACCATTTGCAAGTCAGGAGGATGCCGACCTTGTATTGCAGGACCTGCAAGCCCTGAACACCACCCTGGCTGTGCAACAACCTGCCGCACCACCCACACAGCCTGCTCAGCCCACCCCTGCACCTTCAGACCTGGGCACCGATCCCATCACGGATCTGCCCGATGGGGAACGCAAAAACATCCTGCAGGCTTACAGGGAAGGGAATTACAGTGATGCCGTCAAGCTGGCAGATGCCTGGATCCCTGGTCACAAAACGGATGCCCTGGTGCGCCTGACCCGATGGAATGCAGCGCGACAGCTCAAAAACATCGACACCATCACCATTGGGGTCAGTGTGCCCACCAGTGGCGAGAACGTGCAGGTTTCTGAAGCTGTCCTGCAGGGTGTCACGCTGGCCCTTTCAGAAGCCACCACACCCCCTCCGGTGCTGGTCAGCATCCTGAACGACCACTATGATGCCAACGCCGCCAGAACTGTGGCTGAGGAATTTGCTGCAGATGCTGCAGTGGTGGGTGTGATTGGTCCTGTGAGTTCTGGTCAGGGCCTGAATGCTGCGCCCACCTTTGCCACCAACACCCTGGCCCACCTCCTGCCCACAGCCACCGATGACCGTCTGGTGGGCATCGGAGATTACACCTACCGCATGGCTCCCACCAACACCCAGCAGGCCCAGGCCATGGCCGAACTGATGGAAAAAGAGGGTCGCCAGAGCGTGCTGGTTTACTACAACCCCGAAAATGCTTACTCCAACAGCCTGCATGAGGCCTTCATTGCCAGTGCAGGAGAGAAGAACATCAACGTCTGGTCCGTGGAATACCCTGCCAACGGCCTGCCGTCCACACTGATTCCAGAAGGCAGCACTGCAGACAGTGTCTTCATTGCTGGAGGATTCGGAGATGTGGCCCGCATTGCAAAAGCCCTCAGAGGCGAGGACATCAAGTATCCGCTGTACGCAGGCGACTCCGCCTACAGCCAGAAGCTGCTGCAGGAAGCCCGCACACAGGTGGAAAGCATCAAGATCCTCAGTTTCTACCACTTCAGTGACAAGAGCACCAGCAGCGTGAAGTTCAGGGACAAATTCCGCAAGACTTTCGGCGGAGCAGACCCCAACGCCCGTGCAATGCAGGCTTACGACAGCATGAAACTCCTGCTGGCTGCACTCGCCTACAACCAGAAGAAAAACAGCGGTGCCCTGCCCTCCAGAGAGGACATGCAGGCAGCCCTCCAGACCTACAAGGGAGGCAATGCCCTCTCTGGTGTGACCTCCAGCATCCGCTTCGATGCAGAGCAGGGCATCCTGAACCGCCCTTTTGTGATTCTGCAGGTCAAGAACGGCCAGTTCACCAGCATTGGTCGGGTCTCCGCAAACAGTGGGGGGACGCAATAAGCCCCCCTGTCTTTCGCTAACGTGCAAGACTGTCCCCCCTGAGTTCAGGGGGGACAGTTCCGAATGGAATGAGGAACAGGGGGGTTAACCCACAGGGACTTCAGGCGTTTCAGAGAACTGGTGTCCAGCCGCACTCAGGGCAGCTCTGGCCTGCTCTTCGTGGGTGTGCTTGACCAGAATATAGTCGGTGTCGAAGGTGGAAATGGACAGGATGCTGATCCCTGCATCGGCCAGGGGACGGATCAGGGATTCCAGAATGCCGAACTGGTCAAAGCCGAATTGTCCGACCAGCTGGTAGACCACCCAGCCGATTTCAGCTTTGGCCTGCAGGGGTGCGAAACGCGCGTCACAGACGATGGAGAGTTCACTCGGGGTGCGGGTGATGCTGGAGAAATCGCCCTGGAAAGCCCAGTCTGGTGGGGTGGTGTCTGGGGACAATTTCAGGATGGCGTATTCTCCATCTAAGCGCTGTAAGGTGACCATGCTGCCTCGCTTTCTTGCTTCGGACTCCATCACACTCATGGGTCTTATTGTAGGACGGGGATGTCAGTTCTCATCAGGGCTATTTGTCTGTGCCGCTTTTGTTGTCTTTACTGTACGTGACGGGAAGCTGAAAAAACCGTTCAGTTGTTTAGAAGCGCTACCAGAAATTCTGCGTGGTCTGCAGCAGGCTTTGCAATAGGGTGTTTCTCTGGTTCCGAAAACGGAAGGTTTTCACCTGCAGTCCCATCACTGCAACCAGCTTTTCCTCGAAGTACAGAGGGGCGGCCAGGGCGCAGGAATCTGCAACCCACTCCTCAAGTGAAAGAGCATAATGGTCGTCTTGCACCTTGTTCAGTGCGGTTTCCCACTCATCAGGTGTGGTGATTGTGCTAGGGGTGAAGACCTCGAACTGTTTGACTTTCAGGCCTGTGAAGGCGCAGAAGACCTTTCCTGCTGCAGTGGCATGGGTGGGGAGATACAGGTCGGTCTGAATTTCCCGGTGCTCCTCCGGCTCAGAGTGGGCACGGGCAATGCACAGCACATCCTGCCCCTCCAGCACACAGAGGTAAGTCAGTGCACGCACCTCCTGGGCCAGATCTTGCATGGCTTTGACCGCCTCCTGATACCACCCCAGTTGATGGTGCAGGTGGGTTGAGAATTCCAGCAGTCGCCAGGACAGAGCGTATTTGCTTCTGGGGGTTTTGCGCAGGAATCCAGCCTGGGTCAGGGCTTGCAGGTGCAGGTGCACAGTGCTCTTGGGCTGCTGCAGGTGTGCAGCAAGCTCACGGGACCCCCACTCGGGATGGGTGGAGGTGAACTGTTTTAAAATCTGGGCGCTTTTCTGGAGGGTGTCGAGCATAACCTGTCCAGCATTGTTGGACACCCATATTGTACTCCCTGCCCTTGAAGCGCATGCTGAACACATGGAAAAAACAATGATCCGTGCCCCCAGAGGCGCGCAGAAAACCGCGAAAGGCTGGATTCAGGAAGCCGCCAAGCGCATGCTGATGAACAACCTGGACATTGAAGTGGCCGAAAAACCCGAGGAACTGATTGTTTACGGAGGCCGGGGCAAAGCGGCCCGCAACTGGGAGGCCTTCCACAAGATCATTGAAACGCTGGACCGTCTGGAGAACAACGAGACCCTGCTGATCCAGTCTGGCAAGCCCGTGGCGGTCCTGAAAACCCACGAACTGGCCCCCAGGGTGATGCTGGCCAACAGCAACCTCGTGCCCAACTGGTCCACCTGGGAGCACTTTGATGAACTGGACAGGAAGGGCCTGATGATGTACGGGCAGATGACGGCTGGAAGCTGGATTTACATTGGCACCCAGGGCATCTTGCAGGGGACCTATGAAACCTTTGCTGCAGCGGGAGAGAAGCACTTCGGAGGAAGCCTGAAGGGCACCATCACCGTGACTGCAGGTCTGGGAGGCATGGGAGGGGCGCAACCTCTGGCTGTGAAACTTGCTGGAGGGGTCAGCATCAACATTGAGATTGATCCCCACCGCATCCAGCGCAGGCTGGAAACCCGTTATCTGGACGAGGTGGCCGAAAACCTGCAAGACGCCCTGAAACGGGCAGAAGAGTATAAGGCTCAGGGGGTGGCACGTTCCATCGGTCTGCTGGGCAATGCTGCAGAAGTGGTGCCTGCTCTGGTTGAGATGGGATTCACCCCGGATCTGGTGACCGACCAGACCAGTGCCCACGATCCCATGTGGGGCTACATCCCCCTGCTGAATGCAGACGAGGATGCCGATGTGCTGCGCAGAGAGCAACCCGAGCTCTACCGTCAGCGTGCTTATGAGAGCATGGCAAAGCATGTGGAGGCCATTCTGGAAATGCAGAAACGCGGAGCCATAGCGTTTGACTATGGGAACAACCTGCGTCAGCGTGCCCTGGAATTCGGGGTCAAAAACGCCTTTGATTACCCGGGTTTCGTGCCTGCCTTCATCCGGGACAGCTTCTGTGAAGGACGGGGACCTTTCCGCTGGGTGGCCCTCAGTGGTGACCCCCAGGACATTTACGAAACCGATAAAGCCCTGCTCGAACTCTTCCCCGAGGACCACAGGCTGCAGAACTGGCTGAAGTACGCCGCAGACCAGATTGCTTTCCAGGGTCTGCCTGCCCGCATCTGCTGGCTCGGGTACAGAGAGCGGGACCGGGCAGGACTGCTGTTCAACCAGATGGTCAGAGATGGCCGCCTGAAAGCCCCCATCGTGATCGGACGGGACCACCTGGACGCCGGTTCTGTCGCAAGTCCCAACCGTGAAACCGAAGCCATGCTGGACGGCAGTGATGCAGTCTCAGACTGGCCCCTGCTGAATTTCGCCACAGGTGTGGCCAGCGGTGCCGCCTGGATGAGCTTCCACCACGGGGGTGGCGTGGGCATGGGCTTCAGCCAGCACTCGGGTCTGGTCGCCGTGGCCGATGGCAGCGAGGAAGCCGAAAAACGCCTCTCCATGTGCCTGGTGAACGACCCCGCAATGGGCGTGATCCGCCATGCAGACGCAGGCTACGAGAAGGCAAAACAGATCGCAAAAGAACGCGGTCTGGACCTGCCCTCGATCTGAGGTCTGAGATGACACACCTGCCTTTTTCCGGTCTGATTTCCTTTGCCCGTGCGCCCACCATTGACCTGTCCAGTGATTTCTCATCAGATGTGGGTGTGCTGGGGATTCCCTTCGACATTGCCCTGGGGTTTCGCCCTGGTGCCCGCTTTGCTCCCAGGGCCATCCGGGAGGCCTCCCTTCGCTACGCTCTCCCTCCTGAGGGGTTCTATGACCTGCGTTCTGGAAAGCGCAAACTGGCTGGACTGCAGATGGTGGATGCTGGCGATGTGATCCTGCCCAGCCTGGAGCCTGAACTTGCCAGAGACCGCATCACTGAGGCCGCAAAGCAACTGAAATCTGGTGTGAAGTTTCCGGTGTTTCTGGGAGGAGACCACAGCGTCTCTTACCCGATTCTGCGGGCGTTTTCAGACGTGGAAGACCTGCACATCGTTCAGCTGGATGCCCATCTGGATTTCACAGACATCCGCAATGACACCAGGTTCAGCAACTCCAGTCCTTTTCGCCGGGCCTGTGAGGACTTGCCGAACCTGAGGCACGTCACCACCATTGGCTTAAGGGGTCTGCGTTTTGATGAGGAGGCTGTTCAGGCTGCAAGGGGAAAAGGCCACACCCTGATCGGCATGTGGGACTGTGAAGACCTGCAAGCAGTCATCGGGCAGCTGCCAGTGGGCCAAAATGTGTACCTGACTTTTGATGTGGATGTGCTTGATCCTGCAGTCCTTCCAGCCACCAGCAGTCCAGAGGTGGATGGCATGGATTACCGCACCGCCATGACCCTGATCCGTGAAACCGTCAGGCGAAACCACATGGTTGGCATGGATGTGGTGGAAATGACCCCGAATCTGGATGCCAGCGGCAATAGCAATCTGCTGATTGCAAGGCTCATCATGGAGACACTCACGGAGGTGTTTTCGTGAAGACGCTTTACACAGGCATCACCGAACTGGCAACCGCAACCGGAAATGATCTGAAAAAGGGATCTGCTCAAAAAGACATCACCATCATCCGTGACGCTGCAATGGTGGTGGAAGGGGAGACCCTGCTCTGGGTGGGGGAACGCAAGGACGCCCCTGCAGCAGACAGAACCATCGACTTTCGCAACAAAGCAGTGGTCCCTGGCCTGATCGACCCTCACACCCACCTGATCTGGTCGGGCAGTCGCCTGAATGACTTCGAGGCACGGGTGCAAGGGGTTTCTTACGAGGAGATTCTGGCCCGTGGAGGAGGCATTCACCAGACGGTGCGCTACACGCAGGCCTCCACTGCCTTTGAGATGGTCTCTCTGGCTGTTCCGAGGCTCAATGCCATGGTGCGCAGCGGAGCCACCACCCTGGAAGTCAAAACGGGTTATGGCCTGAACCACGACACCGAGATGCGCATGCTGGAGGCCATTCGCGATCTGCAGGATTTCACCCCTGCTCGCATTGTCCCGACTTTGCTGATTCACCTGCCTCCTAAAGACCGGGACCGCAAAGACTTCATCCGTGAAGTGGTGGAGAAATGGATTCCCGAAGTCGCTCAGGATCAACTTGCTGCTGCGGTGGATGTGTTTGTCGAACAGGAAGCCTTCTCTGTTCAGGAGGCCAGAGAGATTCTGGAAGCTGCAAAAGCCCATGGCCTGCACACCAAACTGCATGCAGACCAGTTTCATGCGCTGGGCGGAGTGGAGCTTGCCTGTGAGCTTGGAAGCCTGAGTGTGGACCATCTGGAAGCCTCCACTGGGGACCAGATTCAGGCCCTGGCTGCCTCGAACACTGTGGCCACCGTGCTCCCCGGGGTGACGTTGCATCTGGGCCTTCCTGCAGCACCAGCCCGCAAAATCATTGACGCAGGAGGAGCAGTCGCTGTGGGAACGGACCACAACCCTGGAAGCAGTCCAATGTTCAGCACCAGTCTGGCACTGGCACTTGGTGTGAGGCTCAATGGCCTGACTCCAGCAGAAGCACTTACGGCCATGACTGCAAACGCTGCCCATGCGCTGGGCCTCAAAGACACCGGAAGACTCGAAGCAGGCATGAAAGCCGATTTCCTTGTGCTGGACAGTCACGACTGGCGAGAAATCAGTTACCGCTTCGGCAATGCGGTCAGCAAGGTGTTCATCTCAGGAAAGGAAGCATGATTGAGCTCAACGACAGCCTGACCCTGCAAGATTTCATCGCAGTGGTTCGCAATTTTAAAGAAGTTCGCCTCTCTGGTGCGGCCAGAAAGCGCGTTGAAAAGAGCCGCACCTTCATTGAGAAGATCATTGAGCAGGGAGACCCTGTTTACGGAGTCAACACTGGGTTCGGTAAATTTCAGAACACCCGCATTGAGCGGGACATGCTGGAGGAACTGCAGCGCAACCTGATTCTGTCTCACTCCATTGGAGTGGGGGAGCCCTTCCCTGAAGATGTGGTGCGTGGAATGCTGCTCCTCAGGGCACAGAGTCTGGCGATGGGGCACTCCGGGGTGCGTCCTCTGGTGATCGAGGGTTTGCTGAACTTCCTCAACCATCAGGTGCATCCTGTTGTGCCCTCTCAGGGATCTGTCGGAAGCAGTGGGGACCTTGCCCCCCTCTCACACCTCACTCTGGCCCTGATTGGAGAAGGGGAAGTGGAATACAGAGGGCAGGTGCGACCTGCCAGAGAAGTGCTGGACGAACTGGGCCTCAGGCCCATTGTGCTGCAGGCCAAAGAAGGTCTGGCCCTCATCAACGGAACGCAGGCCATGTGCAGTCTGCTGGCCCTGCTGATCCATGATGTGGAAATCCTGCTCTCCAGCGTGGACATTGCTGCTGCATCCACAGTGGAGGCCCTCAAAGGCAGCCACAAACCCTTTTCAGAAGGCATTGTGCGCCTCAGGCCCCACCCAGGAGCAAGGCAGGTCAGCGAGAACCTGAGAAACCTGTTGCAGCACTCTGAAATCGAAGTGTCCCACGAAAACTGTGAAAAGGTACAGGACGCCTATTCTTTAAGGGCCACCCCCCAGGTGCATGGGGCCTCCAGAGATGCCCTCAGGCATGCCCGCGAAATTCTGGACATCGAGATGAACAGTGTGACCGACAATCCGCTGATTTTCCCAGACGAAGAGAAAGTCATCTCGGGTGGGAATTTCCATGGTCAGCCTCTGGCCCTTGCTGCAGATTACGCAGGAATTGCCATTGCAGAACTCGCCAACATCAGTGAACGCCGAATTGAGCAGATGCTGAACCCCGCCCTCAGTGGTCTTCCTGCTTTCCTGGCGGAACAGGGCGG
The DNA here is from genome assembly GCF_007990775.1 of Deinococcus cellulosilyticus NBRC 106333 = KACC 11606. NCBI lineage: Bacteria > Thermotogati > Deinococcota > Deinococci > Deinococcales > Deinococcaceae > Deinococcus > Deinococcus cellulosilyticus. Next base: position 173,521 of record NZ_BJXB01000011.1, read on the forward strand.
CCTCAACAGTGGCCTGATGATCTCCCAGTACACCGCTGCCAGTCTGGTCAGTGAGAACAAGGTGCTGGCCCACCCGGCCAGTGTGGACAGCATCCCCACGAGTGCCAATCAGGAAGACCACGTTTCGATGGGCACCATTGCCTGCCGCAAAGCCCACCAGATTTTTGAGAACACCCTGTGGGTGATTGCCATCGAACTGGTCTCTGCTGCGCAGGCCCTGGATTTTCAGGCTCCCCTGAAACCCGGAAAAGGGGTGAAGGCCGTTTATGACCTCATCCGCAGCGAGATTCCTCACCTGGAACGGGACCGCTACTTCAAACCCGAAGTCAGCAAGATCCGTGAGATGATCCGCTCAGGCCGTCTGGTGCAGGCAGCAAGGGAAGCAGTGGGGCAGGTGCATTGAGAAGCAGACCGTTGACAGATGACGGTTCACAGTAAGGAAAAACTCCTGTAGGGCATCAAATTCAGATTGATCAAAGGAAAAGAAGAGGCGAGCCACGGCTCGCCTCTTCTTTCAACAGTTCCACTGATTTGCCTGTCATTGTTCTTTCTGCTGTCAACTGTTCACTGTGAACGGTCTGTTTCTCAGGCCTTGGGCCGCATCATGCGTCCACGTTTTTCGGCTTCAATGGCTTTTTGCAGGTCCCCAATTTGCCTTAGCAATTGAATCTGCTGGGTGGGATCTGCAGCCAGCAGCTGTTTTTTCAATCTGGCCACTTCTTCTTTCATCTGGGTTTCGGTGCGCAGGGATTCGGCCTCGACGATGCCGTTCTCCTGCATGTCCTTGAGGCGTTCCACCATGTCCTGATGTTGCGCCTGAATGTGGGCAGCAGGGTTCTCAAAGAGGAATTCCAGCAGGATTTTCTCTTCGGGGCGTCCTCTGAAGTGGTCCAGAATGGCCTCTCTTGAGGGTTTTTCGCGGGCCACCCGGATGATTTCCTCCACCAGTTTGTTTCTGAAAGGGCTGTTCCCATCCATTTTCTGCAGCAGGGTGGGGTCCAGCAGGATCTGCTGGGCCATGAACAGTTCCCGGCGGTCTTCTTGCGTGTGCTGGCTGACCATGCCCTGCACCTGCACGTCGGAAAGGGTTTTGCGTTTGGCGCGGGATTCCACCCACTCGGCCAGTTTGCGCTCGTCCATTTCCAGCGCTTCGGCAACACGGGCACGGATCTTGGCGGCCACCTCATCGATGAGGTCGTGGTTCTGCATTCTGGGGAGCAACATCTGCAGAAAGCCCCGTTTGCCCTCGGTGGTGCTCAGGTCAAACTGGCCCATGGCATGCTGGATGCGGAACTCCACCTCGGTCAGGCCTTTGAAAAGGGCCATCTTGATGCTGTCGGTGTCCCCGTGCTGCAGGGCGTCTGCAGGGTCCTTGCCACTCGGGACCTGGTGGGCGGAGATCAGGAATTTGCTGCCCAGCATCTGGTCCAGACCGGCCAGGGTGGCTTTCTGTCCAGCGCTGTCCTGGTCGAACATCAGTTTCACGGTGCGGATGCCCTGACGGGCGAGCAGTGCGCCGTGCTCTGCTGTCAGGGCGGTCCCGAGGGTGGCCACGGCCTGCTTGAAGCCCCACTGGTGCATGGCAATGACGTCCATGTAGCCTTCCACCACCACAATTTCGTGGGTGCTCTGGGCCAGGGAACGGGCCAGATTGAACCCGTAGAGCAGTTCGCTTTTCTTGAAGATGTCGGTTTCGGGGGTGTTGAGGTATTTGGGTTTGCTGTCGTCCAGCACCCGTCCACCAAAGCCCACCAGTCTCCCGAGGTAATCCCGAATCGGGAACATCACCCGGTTGCGGAAGCGGTCATAGACGCGCCCGGTGTCTGGGGCTTCAGAAAGCAGGCCTGCCTGCAGCAGTTGCGCCTCGTGTACACCCTGCAACTTGCAGAATTTGATCAGGCCATCCCACCCACCAGGGGCGTACCCTAGTTCAAACTGGGTGATGCTCTCCTCGGTGAGGCCACGGGCGTACAGGTAGCCCAGAGCATCATGGCCTTCGGGCTTGTGGAGGCTTTGCCTGAAGTAGGTGAGGGCCATCTCGTTGATCTCAAACAGGTCCCGTTGTTTTTTCTCGGTGGTGCTGAAATCCAGCTTGACCCCGGTGCGGTCTGCCAGTTTCTGCAGGGCGTCACTGAAAGGGAGGTTTTCCACCTGCATCAGGAATTTGAAGGCGTCTCCACCAGCCTTGCACCCGAAGCAGTAGTAGTAACCCTGGTTGATGTCAACATTAAATGAAGGAGATTTCTCCTTGTGGAACGGACACAGGCCCTTGAACCTGCCGTTTCCGGCAGGGGTCAGGCGAACGTACTCCCCGATCAGGTCGGCGAGGTTCAGCCTGGCTTTGATTTCTTCTTTGGTCCCCATGCCTGTCTTTCTTCAAGGTGCAGCCCAACCAGAGGTCGGCCCGAGTGGTCGTTTTGTTCACACGCAAACATGCCCCGTCTTGTTCGGGGTTGTCATTCTATCTTAAAGCATCCCCCCTTTGTAAATAGAGAGGGGGAAGCTTGACTTTATGTGCAAAAAATGCGCACTTCGCTCAGAGGGGAAGTGCGCATTTTTATTGTGTCAGACAACACTTAATTGTGGGCTGTGCAGGACGTGAGCGTGCAGAACTTCAGGGCAGAACCCTCAGAATTCCTCTTCCTCGTAGTGCAGCACAGGCAGGCCCAGATGCTCATAGGCCCGCACGGTGGCCACACGCCCTCTGGGGGTGCGTTTCACGAAGCCAAGCTGGATCAGGTAAGGCTCGTACACGTCTTCCAGGGTGTTGGCGTCTTCGCTCATGGCAATCGCGAGGGTGTCCAGACCGACAGGTCCACCGTTGAAACGGTGAATCAGGATGTCCAGCAGTTTCACGTCGCGCTCGTCAAGGCCTGCGGAGTCGAGACCGAGCAGGTCGAGGGCTTTCTCTGCACGTTCACGGGAGATGTCCACTTCGCCCGCAACCACCGCGTAATCCCGCACCCGGCGCAGGTAACGCTTGGCAATGCGCATGGTGCCACGGGAACGGGCACCAATTTCCAGAGCGGCCTCCTCAGACAGGATGTACCCGTTGAGGGTGGCTTCACGGGTGAGGCCCCAGGCGAGTTCTTGCGGGGTGTAATACTCCAGGTGCTCAATGATCCCGAAGCGAGAACGCATGGGCGCTGTGATCAGGCCTGGACGGGTGGTGGCTCCCACCAGCGTAAATCTGGGCAGGGGCAACTCGATGGTGCGGGCCGCAGGTCCCTGACCCAGCACGATGTCCAGCTTGAAGTCTTCCATCGCGGGGTACAGGTGCTCTTCTGCAACGCGCCCAAGACGGTGAATCTCATCGATGAAAAGCACATCCCCTTCTTCGATGCTGTTGGTGAGGATTGCTGCAAGGTCTCCAGGCTTTTCGATGGCAGGCCCGGAGGTCACTTTGATGTTGACACCCATTTCATGGGCGATGATGTGGGCCAGGGTGGTTTTCCCCAGTCCGGGAGGTCCGAAGATCAGCGTGTGGTCCAGCGCCTCCCCCCGGGTTTTGGCGGCTTGCAGGTAGACTGCAAGTTTTTCTTTGACTTTTTCCTGCCCGACATAGTCCGCAAGGGACCTGGGGCGTAAAGTGAGGTCGGCTTCCATTCCCTCTATTTTACGCTATAAACAGATTGATGTGGAGGGGGAAGTGCACAAATGAGGCAGGAATAAACATTCCTGCACCTCTGCAGGCCACAAAAGATGGGGTTGTGGAGCACAACTGCAGCAGAAAGATCTGCCAGAATCCTCCCCTACACTTCTCAAGGGATGTTTTTTGTCCCAGATCCAGAAACTTCAAGGGCATACCCATTTCAAGGTGTTTTGTTTAAAACAGAATGGTGGGGTGGATCACGCCAGAGATGCAAGCTCTTCAGCTGAAATTCTTCCCCGAAACACCAGAGCATCCCCACTTCTGGAAACAAACCGCACCCCCGGATGTTCCAGCAACTGTCTGAACCGTTCATCTGAATAGGGGAGGGTGAATTCCTGTTCCACCATTTTGCGCAACCCCAGAATTCCTCCTTCTAGATGATCTGCGCCAATGCCATCAGACTGCAGGTACATCACGGCCAGTTTGCTCTTCTGGCCCACTTCACAGACCACCAGATACTGGAGGGTTCTGTCCAGTTCGTACTGACCCGCCTCAATGTCTGACAGTTCAAGGGCAAGGGATCTGAAATCCTCAAAATACAGGGAGAGGGGTTCTGCCTCCCGATCCAGTTCATCACGGAGATCCAGCAGGTGCTTCACACAGGCAGTGTAACCCACGGACTGTTTGCTGCCCAGGTCTTTGTTATGCTGAAAGCCATGATTGAAGACGTGAGTCCACAGGAAGGATTGGCCCGTGTTCAGGCAGGTGCCCTGCTGATCGACGTGCGTGAAACGGGAGAGTACAGCGAGGTGCACGCTGAAGGTGCAGAGCTCATCCCCCTCTCTGAATTTCAGCAGCGTTACACCGAGATCCCAAAAGACCGGGAACTGGTGATGATCTGCCGCAGCGGTGCCCGCAGTGCAAGGGCAGGCAGTTTCCTCAAAGAGCAGGGCTATGAAAATGTGGTCAACCTCGCCGGAGGCACCATGGCCTGGGTGAATGAGGGATTGCCCCACGTGAGAGGAGAATGAAATGACAACGGTCGAACAGGTGCTTGAAGCGCTGAAGGTGGTCAAGGACCCCGAAATTCCGGTGAATGTGGTGGATCTGGGTCTGGTCTACGACGTGCAGATTTCCGAAGATGGTGTGGTGGACATCGAAATGACCCTCACCAGCGTCGGCTGCCCGGTGCAGGACATGATCCGTGCAGATGCTGAACTTGCAGTGATGCGTCTGGAGGAGGTCACCAGGGTCAACGTGGATTTCGTGTGGACTCCACCATGGACCACTGAAAAAATGTCTGACGATGGCAAGCGCCAGATGCGCATGTTTGGATTCAACGTCTGAGACGACAGATTAAAGCAAAATCGGGCTCCTCAGGGGGCCCGATTTCTGTTTTGCTGGACCCGGTGCAGCAGAGCAGAAATTCAGCCGAAACCCTGAAGATTTTGCAGGGCATATATAAGGTATAAAGCACGGAATTTTTCTTGATGGACAGATCTGTTGCAGAGGCGGCGCAAAAGAAACAGATTCGAGAAGAAACAGCACGATCATTGACAAAAAATCAGATTGCGAATGATTGTTTCCATTCAGAAGACAAACCTTTGATGAGAAGAACTCAAAGTTCCCACCTGATGTGGTTTTTTGAAAAGCAAATTCAACGGACACACCGACAAAAAAAGCACCAGATTTCTGCTCTAGCATTCAATGCAACTGAGAAACCGCAGGTTGTGACACAGAAGCACAAGCCTGAAGATCCGTGAGATGACAGTGAAGAATTGTGGCAGGCTGTGGAAGACCCACCCGATTGCCTGACAGGCTAGCACAACTGGGTCATGAAAAAAAGTCAGGGTGGACACGTACCCCTGACTTTTCCTGGATCAAAACTCAAATCAATGCGCTGTGACAGCAGGCTTTTGAGTTTTGAGGCTTCCCAGTGAGACCACCAGGAGCACCATCAACACAATTCCAGAGAACAGGTAAGGGCTGCCAGGAGAAACATACTGGTACAGATAACCGGCAATGATGGGTCCTGTCATGCGTCCCAGAGCAGTGGCAGAACTGTTGACTCCAGCGATGCTTCCTTGCTGGTTGGCTGCCACCTGCAGGGAAAGTGCGGCAGAGATGCTGGGTCCGATGAAGGCGCTGCCAAAGCCAATCATACAGAGCGCAAAAGTGATGCTCCAGAAGGTGTGCATGTAAGGCATCAACAGCATTCCGGCCCCCATCACGGCAAGCCCAATCCAGATCAGGGTGGACTGGGGCATCTTTTTGGCCAGCACCCGGATCAGGCCTCCCTGCACAGCCACTGCAACCATCCCAAAAATGAAAAGAGCAATGGAGATGGTTTTCACGGCCTCTGGACCAGAGATCTTCAGGTTGTCCTGGATGTAGAAGGAGATGGTCTGCTCCATGCCCACACTTGCCAGGGTGGTCAGCATGGACACCACCAGCAGAACCGGAATTTCGCCCCTCAGGAAGCTGACTTTCGCTTTGTTGTCCTGGGTTTTGGGGCGCAGGTGAATGCTCTCAGGGAGGATGGCCAGAGCCGTCAGGGCAGTGATGAGGGCAAGTCCTGAGGAGAAAAAGATGGGGATCAGGAGGTTTCCTCCCTGGGAGAGGATGCCCCCGATGGCAGGACCAAAAATGATCCCCAGACCGAAAGCTGCGCCGATGAGCCCCATGGCTCCAGCACGTTTCTCAGGTGGAGTGATGTCTGCAATGTAGGCCTGGGCGGTGGGCAAGGTTGCACTGGAAAGCAGACCTCCGGCCACGCGGGCAGCAAGGAGGGCCACCAGGAGAGGGGTTCCCGTCAGAACGCCTTCCATGCCCAGGTGGGCCATGTAACCGAAAAGTCCAAATGAGATGGCAAATCCGATCAGGCCCAGAATCAGGATGGGGCGACGCCCACGGGTTTCCGACAGGTGACCCCACCAGGGTGCACTCAGAAACTGTGCGAGGCTGTACACCGTGGAAAGCCAGGTGGTCTGGGCGGTGGTGATGCCCAGTTCTTTGGACAGCGGAGCGAGCACCGGGAAGAGCACGCTGAGCCCCAGCATGGCGATGAAAATGGTCAGAAACAAAAGCCCTAGCGGCCGTGAGCCTTTCATAAGGCAATGTTACCATCTGGTCACTTTTGTCGGTCTGGCAACAGCTTACAATTTTTGGATGAAAAGAACATGGATTTCAGCTGGGGTTAAGCTCCGGTGAGCAGCAGATTTGTAGCATAAAAAGACATTAAAGTCCGTCGTACCTTGCTTTTTGCACAGGGTTCAACTATCATTTTGTCTAGGTCACCATACCCACAGAAGACTCCACCCGACGATTGACCTTGAGACCAACCTGAGTTACATTGGGTGACAGGTATCAACTGATTCAACTAGGGTGAAACGCTTCCAAATTAGGTGGAAGCGTTACCAAAAGGGTCAGTCGACCAGTAAAGGAGAAGTGCAATGAAAAAAGCAACCCTTGCAATGGCTGTGCTCAGCCTGGCTCTCGGAAGTGCGCAGGCCGCCAAGATCACCGTCTGGACCCACTATGGAACTGCAGAACTCAAGTGGCTGAACGATGCGGCCAAAGCCTACGCAGCCAAGAGCGGCAACACCGTGGACGTGGTCGCTGTTCCTTTCGGCGACATCAGGACCAAAATGATCAACGGTGCTTCCAAAGGCGAAGGCCCTGACCTGGTTGTTTCTGTGCCTAACGACTGGCTCGGCGAAATGGCCGCTGCTGGTGTGCTGGAGCCCATGGACAAGTACATCACCGGCTCTGCCAAGTCCGACATCGAAAAAGTCGGCCTGAACGCCTTCACCTACAAAGGCAAACTGTTCGGTGTTCCCCTCTTCGCAGAAGCTGTGGGCGTTGTGTACAACAAGAAACTGGTCCCCAAAGCCCCCACCACCTGGGCTGCTTTCCTGAAAACCGCCCAGACCCTGACCGATCCTGCCAAGGGCACCTACGGCTTCATGGCTGACCTCACCAACAGCTACATGAACTACGGTGTGATCAGCGCCTACGGCGGATACATCTTCAAGAACAACGGCGGAACCCTCGACACCAAAGACCTCGGTGTGGGCAACGCTGGTGCAGAAAAAGCCATGGCGTTCCTGAACGACCTGCGCTACAAGTACAAACTGATCCCTGAAGGTGTGGACGGCCAGCTCGCCAAGTCCGCTTTCGTGGACGGCCAGCTCGGCATGTTCCTCACCGGACCCTGGGACATGGGCGACATCAAGAAAGCCAAGATCGACTACGGCATCATGCCCTTCCCCACCCCTCCCGGAGCCGCTGGCAAGTGGAGCCCCTTCGTCGGCGTGCAGGGCCTGATCATGAACAGCTACAGCAAGTCCAAGACCGAAGCTGCTGCTTTCGCCAAGTTCCTGGTCGATTCCAACAACGTGGCCGAGTTCAACAAAGCCGGTGGACGCATCCCCCTCAGCAAGAAGGCCAAGAAGGCCCTCGCCTCTGACCCCGTGGTGGCCGGCTTCGGCAAGACCATCGCCATGGGCACCCCCATGCCCAACGTTCCCGAAATGGGCAGCGTGTGGGGACCCTGGGGCAACGCCGTCAACCTCAGCACCTCCAAGCCCAGCCCTGACTACGGCAAGATCCTGGATGCCGCCGTCAAGGAAATCAAGTCCAACATCAAGTAAGCCTGACAACCCGGAGGCTGGGGGGGGAAACCTCCCAGCCTCTCTTGCCCAGGGAGACCACCCATGACCATTCGAACTGAAGTTCCCCCCCAAGGTACGCGAGGACTGCTGCAGGCACTGGGCATCCTCGCGGTCCTGCTGCTTGCCAGCCTGGGCATCGCCTGGCTGATCGGCAACATCACGGCGAGTTCCTTCCCACAGGCACCGTCTTACATGCTGCTGGTTTACTGGGCCATCATTCTGGTGCCTCTGGCTGTTGTGATTCTGCGGGCGTTCCCCTGGATGATCAACTGGTATTACCTGCTTCCGGCGATCATCTTTGTGCTGACTTTTACAGCCTTCCCCCTGGCCCTCACCGTGGGTCTGGCCTTCACCAATTACAGCGGCCAGAACGGCGGAACCCCGGATTCCGGCGTGATGATGGAGATTGCTTCCATCAGCCCGGACCGCAAGAGCATCACCGTCACCGAGCCTGGTGAAGACACCCTGCAGGCCACATTCCGTTGTGAAACGGCGGACTGCAAAGGGGCCAAAGCTGCTGTCTTCATCAAGGACATCACCAAGCCTGTTCTTTTAGGTGTGGAGTCGCTGAACGACAAAACCATCACGCTGACTGCACCCCTCCCAGAAAACCAGAATTTTGTTCAGATCACCCGCGTGAACCAGATCAAGTACGTTGGCATCAAGAACTTCATCGGAATTTTCCGGGATGCCAGCATTCAACTGATCCCCACCTTCATCTGGACGGTGGTCTTCGCGCTCTCCACCATTTTGATCAACACCGCTGCGGGTCTCACCCTGGGCATCTTGCTGGCCAACAAACGCCTGAAGTTCCGCAATTTTTACCGCTCCCTGCTGTTCCTGCCCTGGGCCATTCCTGTGGTGATCAGTGTGCAGATGTGGGTGGCCCTGCTCAACCCCAACTTCGGGGTGATCAACCGGATGCTTGGCCTGCTGGGCATGTACCCCATCGGCTGGCTGATTGATCCCCTGTGGGCGAAAATCAGCATTCTTTTTGTGAACCTGTGGCTCGGCTTCCCCTTCATGATGACCGCCACCATTTCCGCCCTGGCCAGCATTCCAGAAGACCTTTACGAAGCGGCCTCCATTGACGGTGCCAACCGCTGGCAGCAGGTCAAGGCCATCACCCTCCCCATGCTGCGCAGTGCCTTCACCCCACTGTTGCTGTCCGGCTTTGCCTTCAACTTCAACAACTTCGGTCTGATTTACCTGCTCACCGCAGGGGGACCCCCACAGGAAGGCCGCACCTCCACCGCCCAGAGCACCGACATTCTGCTGTCCTGGGGATACAACGTGGCCTTCACCAACCAGGGGGGCAACGACTACGCGCTCGCCAGTGCGATTGCCATCATCATCGGCATCCTGACCCTGGCCGTGAGCATCGTGAACTTCCGGTTCGCAGGTGTCTTTAAGGAGGCCAGGAAATGAGCGGGAGTGTACAGAAGAACAAGTCACAGGACACCCAGTTCAAACCCTACGTTGTCAGAGAACCCAGCATTTTCGAAAAAGCGCTGCCCTGGATCATTGGCATCGGGGTTCTGGGCTTCCTGATCTACCTGGGCATGCAGCTCTTCAGCCCTGAGCACTACAAACCCCCCATTTTCCCGACCATTGTGCGTGTGGAAAATGGCTGGGTGACAGCCCTGACCTGGCTGCTGGGTGCAGTGGTCCTGATTGGTCTGATCGCTTTCCTGACCACCACCTTCCTGCGCAATGTGCGGGGCCGCAAGAACATCAGCTTCTGGGCTGTGCTGGGCGACCAGGTGACCCACCTGGCCATCTGGATCGTGATCTTCTCGACCATCTACCCCCTGTTCTACGTGATTGCTGCGAGCTTTGACCCCCGCAACAGCCTGTACAACACCCGCCCCATCGAGAGTGCCTCGGTGTTCATCCGATCCAAGGTGCTGCCTGATTTCAGTCAGACCAGCTGGGAGAACTACGAGAAGCTGTTCTACGGCATCCAGCTTGCCCCCTGGCACTGGGGATTCCTGATCCTGGCCGCTGTGTCTCTGATTGCTGTGCTGGTCATCAACCTGTACTCCAGAATCACCAGCGATACCCGCTCCCTCAAAGTGCCCCATGCGGTGATCACCCGGATTCTGCTGGGCTCCCTGGCCCTCTTGATCCTCACCCTGACCCCTGCCCAGTTCACCGGTCCCGACAACGAGAACAAGTTCCTGCTGCACATCCGCAACACCTTGCTGGTGTCCGGGATCACGGGGGTGATGACGGTGTTGCTCGCGACCACGGGTGGTTATGCTGTGGCCCGCTTCAGTTTCCCCGGGCGTTACCAGACCCTTTTGACCTTCGTGTTCCTGCAGATGATCCCCACCGTGATCGGTCTGGTGGCCGTGTACTTCCTGCTCTCCTACTTTGACCTTTCCAACACCTTCACCGGCCTGATTCTGGCCTACTCGGGTGGGGCAATTGCCTTCAACATCTGGATCTTCAAAGGGTACGTGGAGGGTCTCCCCATCAGCCTTGAAGAGGCCGCACTGGTGGACGGTGCTTCCAGATGGCAGGTTTTCAGCCAGATCATCCTGCCGCTCTCTGGACCCATGCTGGTCTTCATCTTCCTGAACCAGTTCATCGGGACCTACGCCGAGTTCATTCTGGCCAGTGTGGTGCTGACCGGGGTGGAAAACTGGACGGTGGGTGTGAGCCTGCGTTCCTTCACCAGCGGTCAGTTCTCCACCAAGTGGGGCATCTTCGCAGCGGCCTCTGTGGTCGGTGCCCTGCCCATCGTGGCCCTGTTCTACACCTTCCAGCAGTACTTCGTGGGTGGGCAGGTCGCCGGTGGTGTGAAGGAATAACGCGCTTTTTCAGGCAAATGTTGCAACAGAGGACAGCTGTCCTTGACCTGATTCGCAACTAAGCCATTTCAATCACTTGAAGCGTTTCCAGATTTGGCTAGAATAAAGGGAAACCAGAAGGCAACGCTTGTCCAGAAAGGGCACGACCTCTCCAGAAAGAGGCCGTGCCCTTTCTGTCGAACAAGGAGGAAGACATGATCCAAAATTACAGCGTCTGGCACGATCATACACCTGCATACACCGAAGTTCTGGGAGGACGACTCGGAACCACCGTGAAGGTGCGCCTCAAGACCCTCAGCAAACCCGAGACGGTGCAACTTCTGCTGCCCATCAGTGGTGAGATCAACGAACTGAAAGCCCGTGCCATTCCTGCTGTGGATGGTGAAGGCCACTGGTTTGAGGCCGACTTGCCCCTCCACCAGTACCGCACCCCTTACGGATGGCACCTGGCTTTCCACAACGATTCCTACTACTTCACCCAGGCAGGAATCACCCGTGTGAGACGCGGTTACCGGGACTTCTTCCAGTATCTGGCAGAGCACACCGTTCCCGAGTGGGTCTTCAAAAGCTGCTTCTATCAGATCTTCGTGGACCGCTTCAGAAACGGCAACACCGAAGCAGATGTGAGGGACAACGAGTACCTGTATCCTGCTCCTGAAACCGTGGAAGTGCACAACCGGGTGGACCCTGAACGGGCAAAACGCTTTGTTCCCAAGCCTGTGATGAAAGCCGAATGGGGGACCCCACCTGACCGCAAGGGGGATGTGCATGCCCATTACGGTGGCGACCTGGAAGGGATTACGGAAGCGATTCCATACCTGAACGATCTGGGCGTCAATGCCCTGTGGCTCACCCCCATCTTCGAAAGTCCCAGCAACCACAAATACGACACCAAAGACTACCGCGCCGTGGACCCCCACTTCGGCGGCAGACGGGCCTTCGATGAGATGCTGGCAAAAGCCCACATGTCCGGCATCAAAATCATTCTGGACGGGGTGTTCAACCACACCGGCGATCTGCACGAGATGTTTCAGAAGGCGCTCTACAACCCCACCATCCCCGAGCGCACCCTGTTCACCTGGCACGGCAGTGACACCCCCACCTACGAGGCTTTCTTCGGTGTGCCCACCCTCCCCAAAGTGGACTACTCCAGCGAACTGGCCTTCCAGGAATTCATTGACGGACCCAACTCCGTGGTGCGCTACTGGCTCAGGGCTGGAATTGACGGCTGGCGTCTGGATGTCGCCCAGATGATTGGCCGCAAAGGCACCGACGAGGGCAACCTTGAAGTGCACCGCCGCCTCAAGAAAGCCGCCAGAGAAGAAAACCCCCAGGCCTTCATCTTTGGAGAGCGCTTCTTCGATGCCGAGCATGCCCTCGATGGACGCGGAGAAGACGCCGTGATGAACTACCACGGCTTCGGACTGCCCATCATGGAATGGCTTGCCCAGGCCAATGGACGCTTTGAGCCTGTGCAGGCCCGTGCTGAAGAAGTCGTGGACCTGATGTGGGACGCCTACCAGGCCCTCCCTCCCCAGGTGGCCCTCAGTCAGGTGAACCTGATCGACTCCCACGATGTGGCCCGTTCCCTGTACCGCCTCGGCAACGACAAGAACAAACTGCGGGTCGCCCTGTCCCTGCTTTACACCTACGTCGGCGTTCCCTGCATGTTCTACGGCACCGAAATCGGCCTGACCCAGTTCGAGGAAGGCACCATGCCCTTCTGCCGCGTCACCATGCCCTGGGATGAAAAAGAGTGGGACCTCGACCTGCTGGCCTTCACCAGAAAGCTGATCGAACTGCGCAAAAGCCACATCGCCCTGCAACAGGGTAGCCTGCGTTTCCTGCTGGGCAGCAACGACACCATCGCCTACGAGCGCTCCTACACCCACGCCAGTGGCAAGGTGGACCGCGTGGTGGTCGCTGCCAGCAACCAGCTCACCCCCAGAATCATCTCACTGGACCTGCCTTCTGGAACCTACCGCAACGCCATCACCGGAGAAGAGGTGAACCCCGAGCGCGTGCAGCTCAGCGGTTCACTGGTGCTCGTGGCGGAATAAGCCCCACAGACCGAACCGGAAGGGGAGAGGACGTGAAATTACGCTCCTCTCCCTGATCTTTGAGGGTGTCCACAGGCAAAATCCCCATCCCCGAGCCACACAACCACAGCCGATCTGCAGAAAAAAGATCCTCTCGGGTGACCCAGACGTGCTCTGCCTGGATGCCCATTTCCCGCAAAGCCGCATCGCGGGTCACACTGGGGAGGCCTCCCAGCGGTTGAAAGAACAACCCATTCTTTTGCAGCAGGAATCCAGCACGGGTCCCATCCACCACAAACTGTTCCGAGGCGTCCCACATCAGGCCCTCAAATGCACCACTTTGCTGCACCTCTTTTGCAGCCAGGGCGTAAGGCAGATGGTTCCCGGTCTTGTGCAACCCAAGCACAGGATGCACCACCTGATCTGTCAGCATCACGGTGATCTTTTCGGGAATCGGTTTGAACCCCCGAAAGGACACCATCACCTCCGTCTCAGTCACGGTGATGCGGCACAACCCCTGCTCGAGCGTCTGAGCCTCGATCCAGGATTTCAGCTCTGGATGGATCTCAGGCTGCATGCCAAAAAAGTCCATCGAAGATTTGAGCCGCTCCATGTGCCCGTCCCAGTACAGCAACTGGTGGGCATGAATACGCAGGGTGGTGTACACACAGTGGCCGAGGGCCTGCACCTGCTCGCTGGGGACGATCCGCATGGACCTATTTTACGCCGAGGGCCGAGGGCTGAAAATACAGACATCAGCATCTGCTTTGAGAGCACGGTGCTGATGTGTGCCCCTGCATCATGGTGAAGAGTGCTGCCCCATCATGTTCTGCCTGAACACAAAAGATTTTGAGCTTACATGTCTTTTAGGGTTCATTGACACACTGATTTCCAGAATTTACTGTGCTCTCGGCTCTCGGCTCTCGG